>JAPKEI010000139.1 GCA_028872685.1 Verrucomicrobiota bacterium
TCCAGCCCGAGGACGCCAACGCGCACCGGCTGCTGGGCATGGCACAGTTGGATTTTGGCCTGCACGATGCCGCACGCAAATGCAACGCGCGCGCACTGGAACTGGCACCGGATGATCCTGAAGCCCACTGGCAACGATTTTTCCTGCGCGCGTTGGAGGGTGATTTCCCCAACGCGTGGACGGATTACGAATGGCGATTCAAACTCCCCGGCCGCACCACGCCGGATGTAGATTTCAAAATCCCGCGATGGGCCGGCCAATACGCGCCTGAGGACACGCTGCTGCTCCACGCCGAACAGGGCTTTGGCGACACGCTGCAAATGCTTCGCTACCTCCCCCGCGTGGCGATGCGCGTGGGCCGGGTGCAGCTTTGCGCCCCGCGCCCGCTTTTGCCGCTGCTGGAAAATGTGCCCAGCCTCAACGAAGTTTCCCCACATTTGCCGCAAACCCCCACCGCCAATTTTCATTTGCCTTTGATGAGCCTGCCCGGAGTGTTCGGTGATTCGCTGGAAACGTTTCCCAACGAAACACCATATTTGAAAGCGCCGGCGGGCGACCCTGTGCTGCCGCCCAAACAGGGCACCCGCCCGCGGGTAGGGCTGGCGTGGCGTGGCTCGGGCTCGCAGCCGCTGGATCGCCGCTCACTACCCATCGAAGCTTTGGCGGCATTGAGGGAGGCGGAGGTGGATTGGTTTTCGCTGCAACCCGAAGGTGGCGCGCCGGAGGGGTTCACGGATTTATCAGCAAAGCTCACGGATTTCGGGGCCACAGCGCGGGTGATGGATGAGCTGGATTTGGTGGTGAGCGTGGACACGGCGGCCGCGCATTTGGCCGGCGCGCTGGGCCGGCCAACCTGGGTGCTGCTTTCGTTTGCGCCGGACTGGCGCTGGCTGTGGACGGGGGATTCCAGCCCGTGGTATCCGGAGGCGCGGCTGTTTCGTCAGGAACAAAATGAGGATTGGCGGCCGCTCATCCGCCGCGTGCTGCAAGCGTTGCAGGCTTAAACCAAAAAAGAGGCGGCCCCGTGGGGCCGCCTGTGATTGGTTGGATAACCGTTTGCCTACTATTGCAGAAGTCGGAGGGCCGACTGCGGCAGAAGGTTGGCTTGCGCCAGCATCGCGGTACCGGATTGGACCAGGATGTTGTAGCGGGCGAACTGAGTGCTCTCCGACGCGACGTCCACATCTTTGATGCGACTCACGGAAGCCTGGAGGTTCTCACTCAGGATGCCGAGCTGCTCGTTGGTGAGGTTCAGGCGCTGAATGTTACCACCCACTTGCGCGCGGTGGGTCGACACGCTTTCGATCGACGTGGTCAACGTGCTCATCGTGCTGGTCACCGTGAAGCCGGAGGCGATCACCGAGGTGATGTCCGTGTCATTCAGGTCACTGGCGTTCAGTGTCCAAGTGTTGCCTTCGCTGTCCTTGGTCACGGCCAGGCCGGAACCGTCGAACAAGCTCACGCCGTTGAACTCTTTGGTGCCCAAATCGCTGATGTAATTCTTCAGATCAGTGAACTCCGTGTTGTAGTTTTCCTTGTCATTCGTGGACTTCGTCGCATCGTTTGCAAGGTTCATCAGCTCACTCATACGGTCCAAAGCCTTGGATACTTTCCCGAGAAAGCCATCCTGAGTTTGGCTGTATGACAGCGCGCTTGAGACGTTGTTGGAAGCAGCGTTGTTCCGACTGATTTGCGCATCAAACTTAGTCGCCACTGCCAAACCGGCAGCGTCATCTTGAGGTGATACGATCTTCGAACCTGAAGCCAAGCGGCTCAAGGCACCATTCAACTTTTGTGTGGAATCTGCGAGTAAACGCGAACTGCGCATCGCACCGATGTTTGTATTTATTACCATTTTGACAACTCCATTTGTCTGTTAAGACGGCGTCCTTGCCGTCGAGATGTTTTAGAGGCATCACACCCTCCGTGATTTACCAGGCGTCACGAGGCCTTACCTGTTAAATCGGCAGCGGGGGGGGTGACTTTAGAAAAAAATTGCGGCAAACCCAAAAGGCTGCCGCATTTCTGTAAAAAAGGCTATTTGTTGGCCTTTATTGTCGATTATAGACGTTTTAGCAAAACACCAAAACTAATGGATTAATCGGCGTCATCCGGTTAATGGAGTGAATTTTGTTGATATGCCGGTCCTCGAGCTTCTTGCCCGCGTCCAGCAATTTCATTCCGTTGGTATTGAAAATTGGCCGCGCGAGCTCCATTCCGGCCCTGAGCTCGATGAGGAGAATTTCGCGTTCGCCTCGGGGCATTCGCGTAAGTGGCACGGCTTTCACCAACGCACGCACGGCATCTGGGTCAAACACGTGATCGGCCAGCTCGGTTTCCATATACTTGATGAGCTGCACATCCGCAGCGGTTTGATTGCAATAATAAATCACCGGCGCGAGTAGTCGCGCGAGGCGCGGGATGGTTTCGCCCTTAAGCTTGTCGGGATAGCCGGTGCCGTCCCAGTGTTCGTGATGATGCTTCACCACTTTAGCAATGGCGGCGAAAGGGTTATCTTCCTCCTCATCCTCGGGATCCGCCATCTGAATCTCGCCGAGATGCAGCATAATATTAGAGCTAATCTCTGGGTGCCCCTTGATGACGGCCCATTCTTCGTCGGTGCATTTTTCCGGATCCCGCATCCAGCGGCGCACCACGCCAATCTCGGTATTCATCAATCCGATGTCGTGCGCCTCGGCAGCAGTAGAGAGAATTTTAGTGTCCTCAGGCGATAGCTCCATTACCTCGCCAATGGATTTGCAGATCGCTTTGGCGCGTTGGGCGGTGTTGCCGAGGTTAGGGTGAAAGGTGTAGAGCATCTTGTTGATCGCCTCGAAGGCAATTTGCCCGCCCATCGCACTCGCCATTCCGCCGCCGCCGTCCTCGCCGCCGCCACCCGCGGCCATTTGCTCGTTGAGCTGGAGATTGCGATTTTGCAGTGCCTCAATCTCCTTCTTCATCCGGTAACATTGCGCCGCGTTCATTAGCGTGGCGTGCAGGTCATTGCTCATCCACGGCTTGGAGACGTAGCGGAAGATGAGGCCGCTGTTGAGCACCTTGGTGACTTCCTCGATGCTGATTCCGCTGGCGAGTAGGATGCGCGTAGCGTCCGGCTGCGCTTCCTGCGCTTCTTTGAGCAACTCAATGCCGCTGGTGCCGGAAAGGTTTTGCTCGATGAGGATGATGCCAAAGATCTCAGCCTTCAAATGCTCGCGCGCGAGGGTGTCGCTGTCCACGGCGGTGACGTGGAAGCCCATCGGCGGGAGTTGCTCTTTGAGGGCGGCGAGCACCAGTGCGTCGCCGTCTACGGCCAGCACCTTGTTTACGCTGGGGTCATTGTAGGGATCACTCATATCATTGCGTCGTTAAAGTCTCCTTGCAGCCTAGCAGACCGCGCGCGCGAATGCACGCAGCGACCGCCGGGGGCACCATTTCCTCCCAAACATCGTCGCCGGCCTGAATGTGCTTCAGCACATCGCGCGAGCGAATGGCAAGATATTCGGGGTTGAAATCATCTATTCCCCGGATAAAATTATTTTCCACCAGATAATCAAAGAGCCCCTGCAAATGCTTGGGCAAGCGGAGCTCCTTCGCATGGAGCACACCACCCACCGGCGCGGAGGCAGGGTACACGTACAGACGCAGATCGTTTTTGAACAGCCGACCACAAGCTTCGAGCAATCCGCCCTCAAGATCGGCATAATATTTTTCCTCAAAAATTTCGCGCAAGGTCGGCACGCCCAGCGTCACGCCCACCGGCTCCTTGGTGTAGCGGAAGAGATAGCGCGCCAGTTTATGAAACTCCGCGCAATTCGACACCATCACTTTGTGATCGCCGCCGAGCCCTTCGCCCATCGCGGCGAGGATGTCCACGCGCTCCAAAAAATCGCGCGAATCAATTTCGCCTTCGTGCGATAAATTTTTTAGCGTCATTTCAAACAGCACCGTCACATCCTTGCCTTTCACCCGTGGCTCCTCCGTAAATTGCGCGAGGCTGCTTTGCAACATATGATGCGTGGTGCGCGTGACCGGCCGGAAGCTGCCGCGCTCCAGCACAATGGGTTTGTGGTACAACGCCTCGGTGGGATGCGTCACCTCGCCGCTGGTATCAAACAGCGTGGCTTTGGCCAGGCCCTGCTTCACCAGTTCCAGCGCCATCAGCCGGTTGTCCACCCCTTCGAAATCCGGCCCGCTAAAACGCGCCAAGCCCACCTCCGCCCGACGCGGGTCGAGGCCGTCGAGGAGACTCCCCACCAATCGCTCGGGATCCGCATGCGATTCCATCGCCCCGTGGATGAGGTTCACGCCGATAATGCCGACGGCTTCCTGTTGTTTCAGATTGTCCTTGTCCAGAAGGCGCACGTGCAGCACCAAGTCACTGGGCGGGCTGCCCGGAGCGGTCTGAAAACGAATGCCCATCCAGCCTTGGCCATCCTGTTGACGGCTGAAACTACGGGCGGCCACGGTATTGGCGTATACAAAAAATCGTGTGTCCGCACCGCGCTCGGGCGCGAGGCGCTGGTCGAGCAAACCATATTCGTGATCCAGCATATGGCGCAGGCGATCCTCGCTCACATAGCGTTGGGAGGGGCCATAGATTGCATCGCTCACCGCCATGTCGTAGGCGCTCATGCTTTTGGCCACCGTGCCGGACGCCCCGCCCACTCGGAAAAACCAACGCGCCACTTCCTGCCCCGCGCCAATCTCGGCAAAGGTGCCATACTGGCCACGATCGAAATTTATCGCCTGTGCCTTCTGCGCGGAGGTGAGCGTGGGGTCGGTCATCAGAAAAATAATCCGGCTTATAGTCCAAACGATTTAAGATCGGACCGAGCCTCTTCCAGTTCCTTATCCAAATCCAATTCCAGTCCGTAGCTCATTTGGTACTGGCCCAAAAACTGCCACTCGGGCAACTCCTCGAAAGGTTGATCGTAATCCATAATACGCGCGCCGAAAATGTTGAGCTGTTTGTAGTTCACCAACGCATCCGCTACCGCCACGCAGGCGGAAAGGAACTTGCTGTTGTCCGGCTGGCTGTCGAGTGTGGTATTAAAGGGATCGTGATGATACCACACCGCGCGAATCACCTCGAGGTGCGCCTGCATGCATTCGCAAATGGCCGCGCCGATTTGGGCGTGGGTGATGCCGAGGAATTCGCGTTCCACCATCACGTGCCCGCACGCGCGTTCGGTGGCGCGGATGATGATGGAATCAAATTCCTCCGGGAAATAATGTTCGAGCAACAACTTGCCGCAATCGTGCAGCAACCCGGCGAGATATTCCGAGCCGCACGGCGGGCGATACGCCGCGGCCACACGCTCGGTGAGGCGAGCCACCATGATGCTGTGCAGCCAAAAGGCGCCCCAATCCACCTTTGATTTGAGATGCTCAAAATTTTTCATCACCCCCATCGCAAAGGCGATCCGGCGAATTTGTTGCATCCCAATGAGCATCATCGCCTGATCGATGCTCGATATGCGCCGGGCGGCAAAGCCCACCGAGCTGGCCACTCGGATCACATCGGAAGCCAGGCCGGGATCCATTTGGATGATCGCACCGACATCTTCCATTTGGCAATTTTCATCCCGAGAAATCTGCGCCAACTTCATGGCGGCGGCGGAGAAGGGGGGGATCACCGGATCACCATCGAGCAAATAGATGAGCTTGTCCGACACCCATTTTTTATCATGGGACTCGTAGGCAAGGTACTTGACCAGTTGATCGGATTTGGACACGCGGCATTTATGCCGTCAAGCGCGGTGGGAAGCCAATGATTTTTTGGTGGGCTACTTCGCCGAGCCGTTTGATGTCTCGTTTTTCTTGTTGCGGCGAGACCAATCGTAAGCGCGGAAAGTGAGGGTGGCCGAGTCGCGTATATCAAGCTTTTCGCGGATATGATTACGATGAGCCTGTATGGTGTAATGGCTCACCTTAAGCTTGCGGGAAATTTGCAAGGTGCTCAATCCCTGGCCGATGAGGCCAAACACCTGCTTCTCGCGCGGGCTTAACCGCTCAACACCCTGCACATGGCCATTGCTATGGCCTTTTCCGTTTCCATCGGTGAAGGATTCGCCGTTGAAGAGGGTTGATTCGAGCAATTTTTGCAATTCGTGCGAAAGGGTTTCCTGATGGTGCATCACGAGCCGGTTGATTTTTTCGTCAGTCACGGTGCCGCCGCGCAAGGGGGTGCTCACGCCAAGCAGACCAATCAACTCGCCGTTCGCAGTGGTCACTATGCCGGTGCTGAGGTCCACAGGAAATTCTCGCCCTCTGGCATCTCGATTGAGCAACCGCCCGCACCAATGACCTTGGAGGGTTGCAATACGAATCTCATTCCGGAGCTTTTTTATTAGCTTTTTGGGGTTAACCAAATCCTCCACTCGTGCTCCGAGCGCCATATTGTAGGAAAACCCATAAAGTCGCCGCCAAGCGCCATTCACATAGAGCAACTGACCCGTCTCAGCATCAGTTACAGAAATAGCATCGGTCATCAGCTCCCAATTCGCCGCCAATACCCGCAAATGCTGGCGATGCTCTGTATTAGTAATGCACTTAGCCAATCGCACGAAAGATTTCGGCCGCGCGCATCCGCAGCCCAGATCCTGTGTTTTTGGACTTTTTTCTTTGTTTTTGACCCTTTTCGATTTCATCTAGGCACGTCCCTTCACCATTAATACGCATTCAGGCTATAAAATCGTCGTAAAAAATAAAAAAATTTTTATGACGTTAACCGGCGGGCTACGCGACGCACCAGCAACAGAAGAAAATTAGCAGAGTTTTACTCGGCTTGCCTAGTGTAAAAATAAACTTTTTTTATAGTAGGGTACCTAGGCATGAACTGCGCAAATCGCGCCTCAGAAATCGAAACGGTCAAGCTGTAGCAACTCTGTGGATGAAGTTGAAGGTTCCGCCCAGAAATAATCTGCTACGCGTCTTTTTCCTGATCCTGCGTTTGCTGGTCAGCCTCGTTCTCGATGCTGGGCGGGCCGGGCAAAGGCGGCAGGTTCGGCGTGCCGCCTGCACCGGGCTGGGGCAAGGGTGGCAGGGTTG
>JAPKEI010000140.1 GCA_028872685.1 Verrucomicrobiota bacterium
ACATCGTGGATCACAAAAGCGTAGCGGTGCGGATTGCCAAGCCCTAAATGGTTCACCAGCATTCCCAGCGTGATGGACTCTATGTCAGTTACGCTATTGATATTGGCTGATGCATTGAATTCCCAAGTGGAAAAGTGCTGGTCGAATTCGGTAATTAAGTTCATTGAACTTACACCATTTGTGTAAGCCAAATCCGTTGGCTCAAAAAAATCATTCAGCACTGAAAATGCGTTACTCACCGCTGCCATACCATTATGGCCAAAGTACCGGATGAACGTGCTGTCAAAAGCATACGTCAGCTCGGGATAATTCCACCGGTAAAATTCCTTCACCGGAGTGGGTCGACCCATTGGATCAGGAAAGTTAAAGAGAACCGTGGTGCCCCGCCCCTGAGAGGGTATGGTGGGATCCACGTTACCAATCAGCACAAACGCCCGCGCCACAACCGGCGACAGGCATAACGCGACCAACACAAAGGCCAGCTTGCTGCGGCTCATCCAATTATTCCTCATTTGATTAATGGGGCCGCGATGGCCGGGGCACTTGGCCCCGGCCACCACGTTTCCCACCTCCTTGGCGCCTGCCGAATGGCAGAACATTCTCACCCGCCGTTACTCCATTAATGTGAAGGCCGCGCCAGCCATCACTTGGTCTTCGCCGCGCACGGCGGCGTAACGGTTCGGGTTCCAAATTTCAAATCGATCCAACAAGCCGACCAGCACCGCTTCTTTTTTAACACCAGCGGCCTTGGCCATTTCCTCGGGCAGACAAATCCGCCCCGCCTTGTCCAATGGCACTTGCACGCTCTCGCTGCCGATGAACCGCTTGAGCACTACCTTATTTGGATCGTCATTGCTCATCGCATTAATGTCCGCCATCAAGTGGTTCATCTGCTCCGGCGGCAACACCCGCAAACATGGCCCGTGCGCCGACTTCGGCCACACGATCAGCGTAAAATCCACGTCCGGCCGCGACGGCCGCCACTTGGCCGGCACCTGCACGCGCCGCTTGCCATCCACTCCATGTCGATAGAGCGAATTGTAATACACAGGCACGTTGACCGTTTCTTCTGACATCGTTTGCGTGATGCACCTTTAACCCACTTCGCCACACAGCGCAACACCTTAGTAACACTTATTCACATTCGTCAACATTTTTGTGAGGTTTTTTGAGTTATTTTTCTTTCTGCTCAATTTGCCTGAGGCTCGCGTTTTTCTCCAAAAAATGGCTCAATTCTGCCCGTGAGCACTGAAAATCACGAAAAATCCCTGAAAACAGCTGATTTCAACTTCAGTCTGCCGCCAGATTTGATTGCCCAAAATCCTGCTTCTACTCGTGATGGATCGCGCTTGTTGTATATGGAGAGGGCTTCGGGCGCGCTTGCCCACCAGCAGTTTACTGACCTTCCCCAATTCTTCCGCGCGGGCGATTTGCTGGTGATGAACAATTCCCGCGTCATTCCCGCCCGCCTGCGCGGACGCAAGGCGGTTGGCGGTGCCGCCGTGGAAATGCTACTCACCGAGCCCGCGCGCGATGCCACGTGGTGGGCAATGGTGCGCCCCGGCAAACGACTGCCGCCGACAACACAAATCGAGCTATTCGATAATCAAGGCCGCCCCACCCCATTCACCGCCGAGGTGTTGGAAAAAAATGAGGAAGGCCACGCCCGCCTGCGATTCGAGGGCACGGAAAATTTATTGGCGGAGCTGGATGCGCTGGGCGAAATACCCTTGCCGCCGTACATCCGCCGCAATGCACACGGGCACGAACAAACGAGCGAAGACGCCGAGCGCTACCAAACGGTGTACGCCAACCCCGCCGGGTCAGTGGCGGCGCCAACGGCGGGATTGCATTTCACGAAGGCAATGCTCGAACAACTCCGCGCGCGGGAAGTGGAAACACACACGGTGACCTTGCACGTCGGCCTCGGCACCTTTGCACCGGTGAAGGCGGGCGTATTGGCGGAACACCGAATGCACTCGGAGCGATTCACCTTGCCCGCCGAAACCGCCGCCGCCATCAACGCGGCTAAGGCCGAAGGGCGGCGCGTTATCTCCGTAGGCACCACCACGGTGCGCGTGCTCGAAAGCGTGGCGGCAAACCATCAGTCGCTCGCTGCCACTTCGGGCAGTACAGATATTTTCATTTATCCGCCGCGCGACTTCAAAGTGGTGGACGGGTTGCTCACTAATTTCCATTTACCGCAATCCACGCTGCTAATGCTGGTGAGCGCCTTTGCCGCGCCGGGAAAAATGAGCGGACGGCAATGGATGCTTGAGGCGTACGCCGAGGCCATCCGAGAAAAGTATCGCTTCTTCAGCTACGGCGATGCGATGTTGATTTTGTGATGCGCCCGCACGTTTCCATTAATATGGCGATGACCGCCGATGGCAAAATCGCCAGCGCCAATCGCGCGGTGTCCACTTTCGGCAGCCGCGCGGATCACGCGCATTTGCTCGCCCTACGCGATAAGGCCGACGCCATCCTCACCGGCGCGGGCACGCTCAACGCTCAAGCCCAAGTCACCCTCGGCCCCGGTCCGAAGTCCAAGGCCAAACCGCCCTTACGGATTATTGCCAGTGGCAGTGGACGGGTGGATGCGCGCCATAAAATTTTTCGCAGTCCCGGCGCGCCAGTGTTGGTGCTTTCCACTGACGGAATCAGCCGGGCGCGCTTGAAAAATCTGGAAGCCGCAGCTCATACCGTGAAAATTTTTGGCGCGGATGAAATTAATTTCAATCTGGCCCTTGTTTGGTTGCAAAAAGAATGGGGCGTGAAACGGCTGCTTTGCGAAGGCGGCGGGCAGTTGAATGACGCGCTCTTCCGCGCCGATGTGGTGGATGAAGTGAACCTCACGGTATGCCCGCTCATCCTCGGTGGCCGCGAGGCACCAACCATCGCCGAGGGCTTGGGCTTCGCGCAACTCAAGGACGCAGCGCAATTTTCCCTGAAATCCCGCCGACAAGTGGGCAATGAGCTGTTTCTCGTGTACCGGAAAGCTTGACGCTGCACGCTGGTTTTTCTAGGTTTCCCGACCTTGCCCCCCTCCCGTTGGGAACATTTTAGCTATGACAATGAGCGAATCAGGAATGACAGCCGAATCAATCGACAAGGGAATGGCCGGCGTGGTGGCCGCCGAAACGGAACTGAGCGACGTGCGCGGCGATCTCGGCGAGTTGGTTTATTGCGGCTATAACATCAACGACCTTGCGGAGAACGCCTGCTTCGAGGAGGTCATTCACTTGCTTCATCACAAGCGCCTGCCAACTCCGGATGAACTGGCCGCACTGAAACAAGACCTCGCCAGCCGCCGCGAAATTCCGCAAGGCGTTATCGATCTCATTCGCACCATACCCGACGAGGCCGCACCGATGCACGTGCTGCGCACCGCCGTCAGCGCACTCGGCTGCTATGATGCCGCGGCGGAAACCGGCGAAGACATCGCACTCGCGCGCGATAAATCCCTTAACCTCATCGCTCAAATTCCCGTGCTCATCGCCACCTTCCACCGGTATCGGCAAGGCAAGAAATTGCTCGCCAACGATCCCACCCTCGGCGAAGCCGCCAATTTTCTTTGGCTCATCAACGGCGAAAAACCGAGCGCGGATATGGAGCGCACCATTGATGTTTGCTACATTCTCCACGCCGACCACGGCTTCAACGCCAGCACTTTCAGCAGTCGCGTCACCATCGCCACGCTCAGCGATGTGTACAGCGCCATCACCAGCGCCATCGGCACATTGAAAGGCCCGCTTCACGGCGGCGCAAACGAAGGTGTCATAAAGATGCTGCACGAGATTGGCGATCTGGATAAAGTAGATGCCTACGTCGAGGATTGCCTCACACACAAACGCAAGATTATGGGCATCGGCCATCGCGTTTACACCACGCTTGACCCACGCGCGCCGCACCTCAAGCGAATGGCACAAACGCTCACCAAGGAATTGGGCGAGCCGAAGTGGATCCAAATGAGCGAGCGCATCGCCGAGTTGATGCTCGAGAAAAAGAACCTCAACGCCAACGTCGATTTTTATTCCGCCACCGTCTATTACAGCCTCGGCATCCCGACCGACCTATTCACGCCCATCTTCGCCATCGCGCGCACGGCGGGCTGGACCGCACACGTCCTCGAACACCTCGACGGCAACCGCCTCATCCGCCCCCGCGCCCAATACGCCGGCGACGACGGCAAGCCCTGGCTGGCTCTGGCCGAGCGATAGCCGAGCGCACAAATTTCTTGCCACACACCCGCCCCTGCCGCATAGCAAGGGCGCTATTTTATACGTATGAATCTCCACGAATATCAGGCCAAACAATTGATGGAAAGCCACGGCGTTAAAGTGCCGGCAGGCGAACCGGCCACAAATATCGACGAAGCCAAGGCGGCGATCGCAAAACTTTTTGACGGGGGCAATGCGCGCGTGGTCGTCAAATCCCAAATCCACGCCGGCGGCCGCGGCAAGGGCACGTTTAAAGATGGCTTCCAAGGCGGCGTGCATTTGGCCGACAGCGTGGAGGACGCCACCGCCAAAGCCGAAGCGATGCTGGGCAATGTGCTTGTGACCAAACAAACCGGAGAAGCGGGCAAGCAAGTCAATCGATTGCTCATCACTTCGGCGGAGGAAATCAAAAGCGAGTTTTACGTGGCCGTTTTGCTAGACCGCGCGCTAGGCAAACCCATCGTGATGGCCAGCGCCGAGGGCGGGATGGATATCGAAGAGGTAGCAGAAAAGTCACCCGAAAAAATCATCAAAGAAGTCATCGACCCCGCGCTGGGATTGCAACCGCACCAGGGCCGCAAGGTTGCCATCGCACTGGGCTTGCGCGGCCGGCTCATCGGGCAAACGGCTAGACTGCTGCAGGCGCTCTACAAAACCTGGCACGAATGCGATGGCTCGATGCTGGAAATCAATCCGCTGGCGCTCATTGTGAATGAGGACGGCACCGAAGCGGTAGTGGCGCTCGATGCCAAAATGTCCATCGACGACAACTCACTCTTTCGCCATCCGGACATCGTCGCAATGCGCGATATATCCGAGGAAGACCCGCTCGAGGTCGAAGCCGCCGGGCACGACCTCAACTACATCAAACTCGACGGCAACATCGCCTGCCTCGTCAACGGTGCCGGCCTCGCGATGGCCACAATGGACGCCATCAAACATTATGGCGGCGACCCCGCCAACTTTCTGGATGTGGGCGGCGGTGCCACAAAAGCACAGGTGAAAGCCGCCTTCGAAATCATCGTGGGCGACCCCAATGTGCAAGCCATCCTCGTGAATATTTTTGGCGGCATTATGAATTGCAACACCATAGCCGAAGGCATCGTGGCCGCCGTGAAAGAAACCCACCTCACACTCCCACTCGTGGTGCGCCTCGAAGGCAACAACGTCGACGCCGGCCGTGCCACCCTCGCCGCCTCCGGCCTCACCCTCATCACCGCCGACAGCTTGGCCGAAGGCGCTGAAAAATCCGTAGCTGCGGTGAAATAATTCCAATGTCCATTCTCGTAAAACCCGATACCAAGTTTCTCGTCCAAGGCATCACTGGTGGCTTTGGGGGTCGTCACGCGCAGTTGAGCCTCGATTACGGCTCGCAGCTCGTGGCCGGCGTCACGCCCGGCAAGGGCGGACAGATGTTCGCCGACACCGTGCCCGTCTTTGACAGCGTAGCCGAGGCCATGGCCGAAACCGGTGCCACGGCCAGCGCGATTTTTGTGCCGCCGCCTTTTGCCGCCGATGCCATTCTCGAAGGTGCAGCCGCCGGATTGGATTTAGTGGTCTGCATCACCGAGGGTATTCCAGTGCGCGATATGATTTCGGTGAAGGACGCGTTGAAAGACAGTTCCACAATTTTGCTTGGCCCCAACTGCCCCGGTGTGGTGACGCCCGGCGATGGCAAGGATTCCAGCGGCGGCTGCCGCATTGGCATTGCTCCGGGTTATATTCACAAAAAGGGAAACATCGGCGTGGTGTCCCGCAGCGGCACGCTCACGTACGAGGCAGTGTGGCAGCTCACCAGCCGCGGCGTGGGGCAATCCACCTGCGTGGGCATCGGCGGCGATCCCGTACCGGGCATGACGCATCTCGATGTGTTGAAACTTTTCAATGATGACCCCGAGACCACAGGCATCATTATGATTGGCGAAATCGGAGGCACCGCTGAGGAAGAAGCCGCCGCATGGGCCAAGACGCATTGCACCAAACCCATCGCTGGATTCATCGCCGGTGCCACCGCCCCTCCCGGTCGACGTATGGGGCACGCGGGTGCCATCGTCAGTGGCGGCAAAGGCACAGCCGAAGCTAAACAGGACGCCTTCCGCGAAGCCGGCATTGGTGTGGCCGAGACGCCCTCGGAAATGGCCGACACTCTGTTGAAAATGATGTAGCCTCCGCGCCGAATGAACGCATGGATTGGCTGCATGGCATTCTGAATCTCACGGGGCTGCTACTTTGGGTCAGTTGGCGGGCGGGCACCATGCCCCGCAGCCAACCCCCGCGCAACCTCGCCGGCCCCACGCCCCGCCAAGGACCGATATATCAACACTCGTGGATTTACCTACTCGTGCTGCTGGCGTTACTCAGCGGGCGCGCGGTATTTTACAATCAGTTCGGCCCGGGGCTGGACTGGATTCCCTCCATGAATATGGTTTTTGATTCGCCGCATTTCCGTAGCGACTTTTTCCCGCGCGCGCTGGCGTATTCTATACTCAGCTTCGGGCGCTGGATGGTCGCGCTATATTTTTGCCTCGCGTTGCTGGTTCTTGTGAAACCCATTACCGATTCTGCCCTGAGCTGGCGTGAATTTCTCAAGGCCCAATTTGGGTGGCTCGGCAACCTGCCGCCCCTTGCCCAATGCGCTGTGGCTGTGGCAATGGCGGTGGGATTGCATGCGGTGGAACTGGAATGGATGCTCCGTGTTGGCATTCGCGCCCACATGGCCGATCCTGTGGGAGGCGATTACACCCACCAAATCCCCGCACTGCTACTGTT
>JAPKEI010000141.1 GCA_028872685.1 Verrucomicrobiota bacterium
CCAATTAATATCTGTGCTCATCAGCAATCCAATAGACGTGCACAAGAGCCAATTGGTTTTTTAGAAACGCCACTTTTCGCGTTTTGCGCAGCAGCGGTAATGATCGCGTGGTGAAAATTTTGAACACAGCCGATGGCAAACCGGTGCCGGAATTGAAAGGGCACGAACTGGAAGTACGCAAGTTCGCCGGCAAGGATTTTCACACCTACAACAGCGGCCAGCACGTGCACTTTGGCGACGTGCGCAGTCTCGCCGCTCACGGCGGACCGACAGTAGCTCATCGCCGGTGTGCTGGAACAAGAAAGTGATTTCTTTGTAGACTTGAAGAAAAGTCTATTTCTTCTTTTGTCCAGCAGGAAGAACTTTTCCAAGCGCGTGATCGGCAGGCTTGATGCCGCGGCGAAAACTATTGAAACCATAGAAGAGTGGCTTGTAGGGATCTACGTAGTCCACATTTGCCTTTTTGGGCACCTCTATTTCAAGGCCGGCGTAGACGGCATTGACGATCAATCGGCGCAGCCCTTCGCTTTGCAGATCCGTGGCCGCGCCCATGGTGGAGCAGAAAATTTTACTAGTTTTACCTGATGGCCACTTATAGTTGCGCGTCCAAGCCACGGGCATGGCAGGATCATTGATGCCGGACTCTTTTTTGAGCTTACGGTTTTTCTTCGTGCGGGTGGACGGTTTTGAATCGGGTTTCATATTTTCCAGCACCAAGCCTCGCATGAGGATTTTCGCGTCCTGAACCGGGTAGGCTTCGTATACATCGGAGTCAGCAAACACATCGATGACGCCATTGAAGATGGGGTTATTCTTCTCAGAGGGCTCAACCACACCGCGGCAGGCCTCGCGTTTGTGACCGCCCCAGTGACTCACCCAGCCTTCGCCAAGTACACGTTTGCCAAAGCCGCCGAGTTTGCCCCGGAAAGCATGGGTGCTGGTGCGTAGGCCGATGATCGGCACGCCCCGATTGCAGGCATTGTCAAAATGCTTGTAGGTTGCATCATCCCAAGTGCGGAAACGCAACAGCATGATGATGGCATCAGCAGTATCTAACGCTCCCGGATGAGTAAGGCTTTTCTGGTTATTGGGATCAATTTCGCCCTTTTCATTCAATGAAAATAGCACGGTACACTTGAAGCCGTGACGTTGACTGAGAATCTTAGCCATCATCGGCAGGCCTTCTTCGCCACGGTATTCCTCATCGCCGGTCAGGAAAACCAGGTGTTTCCCGTTGCCGGGGCCGGATTTGCCTTCGTATACGATATGATCCTGTAGGGCATGGAGTTGCTGTGTGATCAGTGAGGTTGCAAAAAAGAATGCAAATAATTTTTTCATGAGATGGTCCGTTCGTTTGGAGCGGAGATATTTTAGCAGTTAACGCCTCATCAGCAAATCACAAAACCGACAGGTTTTTGGCAGGTGAATCCTGTGTTACATTGCGAATGTGGTGCTATTTGTTTTTTTGGCTTGGGTTGAATAATTCCAAAAGTCCGGCGGGGCCGCCGTTACCATTGCCGAGAGTGCTGGCTTTGGTGGGGTCAAGCATCACTTCGATGCGATTGTTTGTGCCGTCGAGCATCCGGTTGAGGCCTTCGTCCTTTGAATCAGCTTTGATGGATTGGATAAGATTTTGGCGGTTGCGGAGGGTTTGCTCGGAGTTGTCGCCACCCACGAGGTGGCCCAGTGCGAGGAAACGAATGGGGCCGAGTTTTTCGTCAGTGATGACTTCGGCAAAGAATTTATCGCTGTCGGCGTTGGTGCCCACGTGTTTGAGGATCGCATCCCCGAGGGCCATTTTGTCGCCGTCATCGGTAAGGCTTTTGTCGTTTATTTTAGCGTACAAAAGCGCCACGGCTTTTTCGCCGAGCACGGAGGAGAGGTAGTTGACCACGGCGCCATCCACGCGGCCATCGGCGGTGATGATTTGGGTTTTGGCGATGTCGACGAAAGTAGCGTCTCGGTATTTTACCAACAGAGCAAAGAGATAGGCGCGTGAGGTTTCATCGAAGAGGCTCTGAGCATCGTCGCCGGTTGTGTGTTTGAGGAGCAAATGCGCGGTCTCGAGGATTTTATCGCGATACGCATCGCCGGCGATTTTTTCGAGTAAGCTGTCGAGGTAAGCCACTTCAAGGCCACGTCCGGTTTTGGCCAGCACACCGGCGAGGATGGCTTCGGCTGGGTTGCCGCCGATGTCGGCCACAACGTCGAGCAGGCCGAGCCGCAATGAGCGCGGGGCGAGTTGGCGGTTTTGCTTGAGGATATCACGGGACATAAAGTAACTGCCAAAGCCCGAACGCACAAAGCCGCTGACGCGACCTTGCGGGCCGTCCTCACCTTTTGCCTTGGCCTCGGCAGCGGCGGCTTGTTCGCGGTCGAAGGCCATAGCGTTGGCTTCGTATTCCACGTCCACGGGGTTTTCCTGCATCAAAAATTCTTCGATGGGCGGGAACGCGGCTTCGCCGGCATCAGTGAGGCCCACCATATAATGGATCACGCGACGCATGGTTTGTTGTCGGTTGTCGTCGCCGGGTCGGACGGTGATAAGTTCCTGGAGAATTTCCTCAGGCTTGATGCTGGTGGTGACGGTGATGACCTTCTCATTTTCCACCGTGGTAATGCGATTGCCTTGGGCATCGGTGTTTTTAAGGTCACTACGCAATTGCGCAATTTGTTCCTTTAGCTTTTTCTTTTCAACATCATGACTGGCCGCGGCCGGTGTGGGGGATTTGAGGATAAGCATGGCGGCCGCTCCCACGAGGGCGGCGACGAGGATGGCGACAACTTGTTTCATTATTTAAGGTCTCCAGATTGTCTGCGTTTCTGCTCTTCTCCAAGCCGTTTGTCCATGGCAGTGAATCCGAATTGCAGCAGAATATCACTCGATTGCTTGCGCGCATCGCCGAGCAACTTTCGGCGGGCGACGATGACGTCTACGGGTTGCTCGTCCACATCGCGCATCAACGCGCCAAGCGGTTGGGCGATGTGCTCGTAGCGTTTGAAATCAAACATATCGCCCTCTTTCATTTTGGCGAGGCCTTCCTTGACTGATTCTTGGAAAATGGCATCAGCCTCGGGGCTGGTGCCGATGAAGCGCAGGGCGGCATCGCGCAGGGCGGCTTTGTGAAATTCATTTGTGATGCGCGGATCTTTGTACGCGGCCAACAGAATGGGCATCGCCTCCGCACCGAGTACTTGGCGTAGGTATGAGAGTGCATAGCCATCGAGCGAGCCGTCCTCGGTGATGAGCAGCCCCTTGGCGGTTTCCACAAACACGCGGTCGTTGTGTTTCACTAGAATGGAATAAAGATATCCTTTGGTGCGGCGGTCCAATTCGCTGGCGTCCTCGGCCACGGTGGGGGGGTTGGCGAGGATGCCGCGGGTGACGGCGAGGATGCGGTCGAGGTATTGATCCGGCGCAATTTCCTGTAGGGCGATTTCGAGGTATGCGACCTCCACGCCGCGCAGCGTTTTTTCCAATACCTTGAGCAGAAGTGCCTCGGCGGGGTCGCCGCCAATGTGGGCAATGGTTTCCAACAGGCCCAATCGCAGTGTGGGCGGGAAGGAATTGTCCGGTTTCGGAAAGGGCTTGAAGTATCGGCCGGCTTCGCCTTCGCGCCATTTGCGGCGGCGGGCTTCCCGTTCATTGCGCGGCTCGGGAACGGGCTCAGGCGGGAGATTAAACTCCAAATCCTGACTGGCCGCCAAAAATTCCTCGATCGGCGGCAGCGCGTCTTCGCCAATGTCCACCAACGATTCAAAATAATGCACCGCGCGGCGTTTAGTGCGGCCATCGGTGGCCTGAAGCGTTTGGAGTTGGGTGAGGTGATGCGCGGCGTTCGGGAGCGATTCAGACTCAGCTTTTGCGGGCACTTCCACCGTGATGATCTCACGCTGGTTGGCCTTCGCCTTGAGTGATTTGTTTTCGCTCCGCAACGCGGCCAGCGTTGCGAGGTGGGAATCATTGGCCTCGCGTTCCTCGCGCGGCGGCGGGGCATCACGGGTCAGCACATACGTGGCGATACCGCCAATCAATGCGGCGGCGAGGATGGCAATGAATTGTTTCATCGATTTAATTTCAAACGGTCACGGGTCGCCCGAAGTTCGGCGGCGTCTAGGGCATTATCGTTGTTTGTATCAGCGCGGTCAAATGACGGTTTCAACCAGCGCGGGGCTTCACTGAGATCAATCTTCCCGTTTCGGTTGCGATCGTTGCGGCGGAGGAGCGCATCGAGAATGCTGTCGCCATTGGCACCTTGAACGCGCGCGGCCATTTCGCGGGTGGTGCGGGTTCGCACCTCGGCAAGGTGCCGCGCGTACGCCGTGGTGAGCGTGGCATAACGCTCGCCCGATGCGGGTCGGCAGAGGAGGGTGAGGCTGCCCATTTCATCCTCACTCTCCACGCCCCATCGTACGCGCACCGGCGGCACGGTGGGGTTGTTCGGATTGGCCGCGGAGTTGTCCCACACCACCATTGAATCCAGCCGCGTGCCTTTGGGGAGTTTGATAAAGTCCTTGAATTGATATTGTTCCTGCCATGAAAAGTCCCAGTCTGGAATGTCCAGCAGATTGAGTTGTTTGCCGGTGGGAAGGGTGGCGGTCATTTGGAGATGTTTGCCGAGGTAATGCGCGTGGGCGCTGATGGCAAAGGCTTCCACGGCGATGGGCAGCGTGAAGCTGTCGGTGACCTTATACGCCTTGTTGCCGGCCGGAATGTCCACGCCGGAAAGCGCACCGAAGGCCGGTGGCAATTGCACGCCTGCAAATGCGGTGCGCGGCGGTTGGTCAGTGAAGTAAAGGCCAATGGAGGATTGGTCGCGCTCGGGTTTGCCGGAGGGGTGATAGTGCATGCTGAGTACGAGATCAGAAGCTTTAGGCAGGTGCCACGCAAGATCGTCGGGAAGTTCACGCGGTTGACCGCCCACAGCCCAACCCCCAAGCGAACCCACGCCGCGCCCTTGGCGGCGCATGCGGCGAAAGCCCGGTTGCCGGTCGGCGCGATCCAGCCGCCGCGCTTCGCCGGTGGTGTCATACGAAAATAAACAGTGATGCACCACCGACCGCGTGCCGGGTCGGAACTCAATCGCTTTGAGCCATTTATCCTTGGGCAAATTCAACGGCACCACAAAGCCACGATAAATGTCGCGCCCCTCGGCAGGCACTGGAAAAGACTCAGTCATTTTCACGATGAGATCGGGTTTGCCGAGCTGCCAACCCGCAGTGAACTTGGGCAACGCCGGCAGTTTCGCCGGATCGCCTTCGGGCGCACCGGCTTTCAACCATTGAGCAAGCGTATCAATTTGCTTTACCGTGAGTCGCCGGTCGCCATGGAATACGAAACTTCCCTTTTCCGCGTGCCATGGCGGCATCACGCGATCTTCCGTGACGCGCACAATCAACCGCGCGCGTTTGCGGACGTCGTTGTAATTGAGCAGCGCAAAGGGCGCGGCTTCGCCCGGGCGATGGCATCCGGCGCAGTGGTTAAAAATGATCGGCGCCACATCTTTCGTGAAGGTGACCTCCGCGCGCAGGGGCAGGGCGGCCAGCAGAGTGGTTATTAAAATCGCCTTTTTCATTTTGATTTGTATCCGGAAAGTTTGGGGATGAAACAGCCGATGCAGTCGCCGCGTGGCTTCGGCGCGGGTTGGCCCGCGAGCACGGCTTTCAGAGCAATGCGCAGGTCGTGTTGCGTGACCACCCGTCGCGGTTTACCGAAGTCCTCATAAAAATTATTGATGCGCCCGCGATAAGCGATCACGCCATTGGCCAATACCACCACTGCCTCGGGCGTGACCGTGGCCTCCACGGCGCGGACGAGCTGATGTTTGCGATCATGGACGCTGTTGATTTGCGCGAGGGTGAAATCAGTTTGATGCTTCGCAAGCATCTTGAGGTCCAGTTCGGGGTCGGTGTACACGAGCGTGAACTGTGCTTTGCCACTGAAGTCCTTCGCGATTCGGCGCATTTCGGGCATCATCTTGTTGGCCACCGGACAATCGTGCGTGATGAAAAACAAAACCGCGGGTTGCTTGCCTTTGGCGTGCAACGGCGTAAGGGCGTGCCCGTGTAGATTGGGGAGCGCCAAACCTGCCTCCGCCACGCGCGCAGGCTTGGCGGAGGCGGGCAACAGGGCTAAAATGAGCAAGGCGGTCTTCACAGTCGGTTTATGGCTTATAATACGTAAACAAAGCCAAGGGGGTTACTTTGGCCGGTAATTGGTGTTTTTGCGATGAATTTTGTAAGTTGCCTCAAAAAACTTCCGGAAAATTTTGGGAGAGCCTTTACAAATTATCAAAAAAAGGTATTTTGAAGGCAGTGAGCAAGCGTATAACAACGGGGTTTTCCTCCATGGTGACTGGCATTGTTGTCTTTTCAACGTTGGTGATTGGCGTGGTGGAATGGAGTCCCGCGGCCGTGCCTGTGAGTGGCGGTTCGAGTGGCAGTGGCGGAACGGTTAACTCGGGTGGTAGTACCACCACCTCGAATGGTACAACGGGCGGCACGCAGAACACCGGCGCCGCAAAAAATTCCGTTCAGACTGGCGGAGCTGGTCAGGGTCAAAGCCAGTCATTTAACCAATCTGAATCCAAGGCAAAGACTCAAACCCAGCAAACTCAGCAAACCACAAAGAAGCATGTGCAGAAATCCAAGGCCAAAGTAACCGTGCGCAACACCATCAATGCTGCACAGCGCGCCAATAGGGTGCGGTCAGTTGTTTCCAGCTCGCGTCGACCTGCCATCGTCAGAACACGTGTATCCCCAAACGTGGGGCGAAGCATGCGGCTTACCCTTCGCATGCGCCAACCCGTGACACGTTTTAAGGGAGGAGGCAGAGCCCCTGCCATCAACGCACACACGCATTCGCGTTTTGAGCGTGGCACTGAAAAAGTCAAAGAGGGACGAGGTAAATAAGTGGGCGCAAAAACCGGCACCACCTCTGAATAAGGCGCGACACTTCACCAGCGCCGCTGACTTAAATTA
>JAPKEI010000142.1 GCA_028872685.1 Verrucomicrobiota bacterium
GAATATTACAATCTTGAGCGCGCCGAGTGAGTGAGCAAACTGTGTGCAGTTCTTTGAGTACGTGAAGTCAGAAGTAGCCACCAGTATTCAAACCGAAGTATTGGTGGCACTACTCAGAAAACACAGTTTTCCAATTGGTCCTTTAACACCGCCTTCCCACTGGGGGTGCGGAGGGCACTAGATTATGGTTAATTAACCGGCCCATATTCCACCCTGAAATCATAAATCCTAAATCCTTCCCCCTTTTAAGGTTTTCCCCTATCTTCCGCACCTATGAATCATGCGGAGATTGAGGCCGATAATTCGGCGGTGCTGGAGGCGGGGGCGTTTGTGCAGCCGTTGATGGAGGAGATGGGCAAGGTGATCGTGGGCCAGAAATATTTGCTGGAGCGGCTGGTGATTAGTCTGCTGGCCGATGGCCATGTGCTGCTGGAGGGGGTGCCGGGGATTGCCAAGACGCTCGCTATCAAGACATTGTCGGACACGTTGAATGTGGATTTTTCGCGCATTCAGTTTACGCCGGATATGTTGCCAGCCGATGTCACGGGCACACAAATTTACAATCCTCAGTCAGGCGAGTTCACCACGCGACAGGGGCCTGTGTTCGCAAATCTACTCTTGGCGGATGAAATCAACCGCGCACCGGCCAAGGTGCAGAGCGCGTTGCTCGAGGCGATGCAGGAGAAGCAGGTGACCATCGGCGATAAGACGTACCCGCTACCGCAACCATTTCTAGTCATGGCCACGGAGAATCCGATTGAGCAGGAGGGGACATATCAATTGCCCGAGGCGCAGGTGGATCGGTTTATGCTCAAGGTGGTGATGGATTATCCGACGCAAAAAGAGGAGCGGCAAATCCTCGAGGACTGGGCGAAGACGGAGGGAACCCCAACCGCGGAACAGGTGGTGACGGTCGAACAAATCCTCACCGCGCGCAAGGTGGTGGATACGATTTATGTGGATGATAAGGTAAAGGAATACATCGTGAACCTCGTGTGCGCCACGCGTGATCCGGGGGTATTCAATGTGCCGGCGGAGGGACTCATCCAACTGGGCGCCTCACCGCGTGCAACGATTTACCTTACGCTCGCCTCCAAGGCGCACGCGTTCCTGCAAGGGCGCGGCTACGTGACGCCACAGGACGTAAAGGCCATCGCGCCGGATGTGATGCGCCATCGCATCCAAGTAAGCTACGAAGCCGAGGCGGAAGATAAAACGAGCGACCACGTGTTGGCGTTATTCCTAGATCACATGCCAGTGCCGTAGGCAATTGACGGATTATAATTAAGATTTTGTGATTGGACCCTCAACCATGTCCCAACCTCCGACCCTCAACCCCGCGAAAGTTCGCCAAATCGAAATCCGCACAAAGCGGCTCGTGAATGATGTGATGGTCGGTCAGTACCGGAGTATATTTCGCGGGCAGGGAATGGATTTTGATGAGGTGCGCGAGTATCAGCCGGGCGATGAGGTGCGCAATATCGATTGGAATGTTACCGCCCGATTAAACCAGCCGTTTGTGAAACAGTTCGTGGAAGAACGCGAGCTGACAGTGATGCTGCTGGTGGACATCAGCGCATCGGGGCGGTTCGGCAGTGGTGACCAAACCAAACAGGAACTCGCCGCCGAAGTGGCCGCCGCGCTGGCCTTCGCCGCCCAGCGCAACAATGATAAAGTCGGCCTCACGTTGTTTTCCGATCGCGTGGAAAAATATGTGCGACCTGGAAAAGGCAAACGCCACGTGCTGCGGGTGGTTCGCGATATTTTGCATCACACCCCCGCCCATCGCACCGGCGATCTGAGCTACGCGCTGCAGCATTTGCAAAAAACTTTCCGACGGCGCGCGGTGATGATTTTAATTTCCGATTTCCTCGATCCCCTCCCCCATTCCGCCCTGCACCGCGCCCAACTCCGGCACGATGTGGTGGCCATCCAAATAAACGACCCGCACGAAGACGCTCTGCCTCCACTCGGCCGTTTGGTACTCGAAGACGCCGAGACCGGCGAAGTCGGCGAACTGCACCTCCGCACCGAAGCCGATCGCACCGCCTTCGCCGCCCACCGTGCCACCGCCCAAGCCGACCTCGTCAAAGAATTCGGCGGACTAAACATCGACCACCTCCGCCTCGTGACCGGCCAGCCATACGCCCCAGCGCTATCGCATTTTTTCCGCACGCGACTGGACCGCCGACGCTAGGTTGAGGATTGAGGAAAACCAATTCCGCCTACTAACCCCCACCTTCTCCCTTCTAAATCTCCCTTTCTTGAGTTATCTTTTCTTGCAGGAGCGGAATGAACGACACAAACCTCACTGACATTCTGGAAATCAAGCCGCCGCTGGTTTTGGAAACTGGCGAAGGGTCGGGGTGGGCGCTTTGGGTTTTGTTAGTACTGTTTGCGGCGGGGGGGGTATTGTTGTTTTGGGCGTTGCGTGAGCCGAAGCGCGCGCCGGTGTTGCCCGCGCCGGATGCCGAGGCGTTACGGAAACTCCGCGAAGTTTGGGGACTGCTGCCTTCGCCGGTGCTCTTTGCGCGGGCGGTGGCGGACATTTTGCGGGTGTATCTCGGGGATCGTTTTGAATTCCACGCGCCAGAACGCACGACGGAAGAGTTTTTGGGTGAACTCCATCGCGCCCCGCAAATGACGCCACCCCAAAAGGATTTACTCGGGCAATTCCTTGAGTTTTGTGATCTCTCAAAATTCGCGCGGCACGAGCCAACCGAGGAAGACTGTCGCCGACTGCACGCGATGGCGATCAAGTTGGTAAAAGAAACCGCGCCGCCGTTGCCGGGCGCATTGCCCCCGCGCGTAACGCCACCGCAACTGACCACATGAACAATTTCACTTTTGACAACCCGGCTTGGCTGGGCTTGCTGCTATTGCTCCCACTGGCGGGGTGGTTGCAGGGGGCATCGGGGGCGCCTCCGGCGGTGGTGTATTCTTCGCTCAAACTTGTGCAGCGCTTTTCCCGAATCGCACCGCATCGCGCGGGACGGTTTCTGGCGACACTCCGCTGGCTGGCGCTAATCGCGTGCATCCTCGGCATGGCGCGTCCGCAATGGGGCGAGGGCCGCGAACGCATTCGCGCCAGCGGGATTGATATTATGCTCACGTTGGACTTGTCCGACAGTATGGAGGCGAAAGATTTCCGCAACGAAGGACGCAATGTCACGCGGCTGGATATTTCCAAACAAGTGCTCAAGGAATTTGTCGAAGGGCGGCCCAGTGATCGGATTGGGTTGATTGTGTTTTCGGGACTGGCGTTCATTGCCAGCCCGCCGACGTTGAACCACGATTATCTGATCGATAACATCGACCGGTTTGATAATGAAACCGCTTCACCACAAAACGACGACGAAGGCACGGCGATTGGCTCGGGCATAACGGCGGCGGTCAATCGGCTGCGCGGCATCAAGGACTCCAAAAGCAAAATTATTATTTTGATGACCGATGGCGAAAACAACACGGGCAAGGTTGAGCCTGAAGAAGCCGCCGAGGCCGCGGCGGTGATGGGCGTCAAAATTTACACCATCGGCATCGGCAAGGAAGGCACGGAGCTGGTATTGCGCGATCAGTTCGGCCTGCCGCGGCATCATCAGTTGGTGGGCATCAACAAGGATCGCCTGCGCGACATCGCGGAACGCACGGGCGGCAAGTTTTTTTACGCCGAAAGTACCGAGGCCCTGCGCGCGGTGTATCACGAGATTGATCAGCTTGAAAAAACCGAGCGCGAGGAGCAGCGCTTCTTGCGCTACCACGATTTGTTCGGCTGGTTCGTGGGGACGGGGCTGGTGCTATTGCTGCTGGAACTGGTGCTCGCACAAACGCTGTTGAGAAAACTCCCGTGAACACAATGACTTGGACAGACCCCGATCGATTATGGCTACTGCTATTGCTGGCGCCTTTGTTGGGCGTGTTCGCCTACGCGTGGGTGCGGCGGCGGAAAATGCTGGGACTGTTCGTGAGTCCGCATCGCGTGGAGGAATTGGCGGGCAGTTTGTCAAACAAGGCTCAATGGCTGCGCGCGGCGGGATTGCTCGCGGCAATGGGTTGCCTCATCGCCGCGCTGTCCGGGCCGCGTTGGGGGTTTCGCGAATTTGAAAGCCGCGCTACAAGCCTCGATGTTGTGATCGCCATCGACACCTCGCGCAGCATGTTGGCTGACGACCTCGCTCCCTCACGAATGGTGCGCGCCAAACTCGCTGCCCTTGATTTGCTCAAGCTCGGCGAAGGCGATCGCTTTGCTCTTGTACCCTTCGCCGGCGTGGCGTTTTTGCAATGCCCGTTGACGGTCGACCACGAGGCACTACGGCAGCACGTGGATTTGGTCCAAGTGGACGTCATCCCGCACGGCGGCACAAGCATTGCTGCGGCCATCAACACAGCGCTGGAAATGTTTGGTGAGGAGGAAATGGATCGCCACAAAGTGCTGGTGATTTTAACCGATGGTGAGGAACACGAGCCCGATGCGGTGAAGGCTGCGGAGTTGGCGGGCGCGCAGGGGATGAAAATTTTCACCGTGGGAATGGGTACCCCCGAGGGTGAATTGGTGCCGGTGCTCACTTGCCCAAGCTGCGATGAGCCGAATGTGCCGAACCGCAGCCGATGCCGCGAGTGTGGAGCGTACCTGACCGACTGGAGCACAACGCGCGAGTATTTGAAGGACGACGGGCGGCTCATACGTAGCAAGCTCAACGAGCCGATGTTACAGGAATTGGCCACCGAAACCGGTGGGTTTTACTTGCGCCACACAGGTACGGACTCGATGGATTGGCTTTACAAAAATGGGCTCGCGCCACTGCCAAAATCAGAGCACAATCCCACCACGGTGCGACGCCAAAAAGAACAGTTCCAATGGTTCCTCGGCGCGGGAGTGCTGCTGTTGTTGGCGGAATTGCTATGGCCGAAGGGTCGCCGCTCCGCCTCTAAAACCAACGCGGCCACGGCGGTGATGCTGGCACTTTGCCTGTTGCCGCTCAATGCGATAGCAGCGGACAAACCGAGCCTCAAAAAAGCGCGCGGTGAATATGCTGATGGCAATTTCGTGGAGGCGCAGGCTGAGTACGAAAAATTACTGACCCTTCGCCCCGGCGACCCGCCGTTGCTTTTCAATGCGGGCGCGGCGGCATTTCAAGCGGAGAAATACCCTGATGCTGAGCGCCATTTTCGGTCGGCCCTGCGCACGCCGGATCTTACGCTGCAACAACGCGTTTTTTATAATCTGGGAAACACGCATTTTCGCTTGGGCGAGGTTCAACAGAAACCGAAGGACAAAATCCAAGTGTGGGAAGAATCCGCGCGCCACTACGAGGCAGCCGTGGGACTCATTTCCGGGGATAAGGCCGCGCGGCGCAACCTCGCGTTTGTGCGCAGAATGATTTCTGAAGAAAAGCAGCGAATGGAACAACTCACCGACGAGCTGCCACTCGACGGAATCAATCGCTTCAAACAAAAAGACGAAATCGCTCTGCGGGTTTATCCACCCTCACAAGACTCCGTGCCAGAGGATGCGTACTGGCGGATGTTCGCACTGGATGATTACAAAGATGGCGTGGCAACGGTGTCCGATTCGTTACGGAAACTTTCGACTCGCCGCATGGGTCCATGGAAGAGCGCCCACGGCGGACGCGCGCCGGCGGGGCAAATACTGCCCGGCGAATGGCGCTTCAAGTTTGAGCCGTTATTCAGCGAATTCCTGCCCATCCCGGGCCCGTTTGCCACAGGCGAGGCCAAGGTGAAACTCTGGCACTATAATAAAGAAGCCTTGCATGGACGGCTGCCGGAAGTGCCCAGCAAGGCAGTAGAATATCAAGTAACTGATCCGGCCGAGTGCAGCATCCTTGCCCCCGGCCCGGAGGATGATGCGCTTAGCACTGCTGCGCGCAACAACCCCGCAGGCGTTTCACGGAATGAATATCCGTACAGCACCATGCAGCTGCGCCTAAAACAATCCGAGACGCAGCAACTTTACCAGGCCGTAGAAAGACTAGCCGACAACGAGCCGATTGATTTTGAAACGTTCAATGAACGCGTGATTGAATTCCTCCACAAAAATCATAAGTACACACGCGAGACACGCATCCCGAAGGATGGTGGCGGTGAGGATCCGGTGGTGCGTTGGCTCTTTAGCCGCGAGGATGGGCACTGCGAATATTTTGCGTACAGCCACGTGCTGCTGGCGCGCGCGGCAGGGTTCCCAGCCCGCATCGCGTGTGGTTTCCATGGTGGCAAGTGGGATGAAAAAGAAAAGTGTTGGGTGAGCAAGCAAAGCGAGGCCCACGCATGGGCGGAAATTTTTGATGGCACACATTGGATTCGTGTGGACCCCACCCCGCCTGAGGAAGGCGAAGGTGAGGGTGAAGGCGGCGAAGGTGAACCACAGGAGAATCCTGAAGGTGGCGGCGAAGGTGAGCCCAACGAAAGCCCCGGCGAAGGCGACCCGAAGGAAGAACCCGGCGAAGGGGGCAGGCCCGAAGAACAAAAAGAAAGCGAAGTGCCCTTTGAGATTCAGGAGACCTTGAGGCAAATCAAAGAAATGCTTGAAGCCATGAAGGGCGATGAAAAGCCCTTGGGCGCAGGCGAACTGGGCCGAATGCCCCGCCCACCGCGCCGCATTCGTAAGAATTGGTAATGCGCGGCTATATCCTCATTTTACTTTGCCTCGGCACGACCGTCCACGCGGCAACTCTCACCGCCACACTCAAACCTGGAACCATCAAACAGGGTGACAGCGCCGTACTCACGGTACGATGCGAGGGTTACGAACTGGCCACGGTGGATCCCGAGCGCACGCCCTCAGGAATGGGGTTTTCCTTTCGAGGACGCGAAAAGCAACTCACCTCATTAGACGGCGCGGACAAAGTATCCGTCACCTTCACGTACTTAGTTACCACCAGTAAATCCGGAGGGTATGTAGTGCCGGCCTTCACTGCCAAACTTCCCAACGGCGATCTGCTT
>JAPKEI010000143.1 GCA_028872685.1 Verrucomicrobiota bacterium
TCCAGCCCGAGGACGCCAACGCGCACCGGCTGCTGGGCATGGCACAGTTGGATTTCGGCCTGCACGATGCCGCACGCAAATGCAACGCGCGCGCGTTAGAACTGGCGCCGGACGATCCGGAAGCCCACTGGCAACGATTTTTCCTGCGCGCGTTGGAGGGTGATTTTCCAGGCGCGTGGGCGGACTATGAATGGCGTTTCAAACTCCCCGGCCGCACCACGCCGGATGTAACGTTTGAGATTCCACGCTGGGACGGCCAATCCGCGCCTGAGGGCACGCTGCTCCTCCACGCCGAGCAGGGCTTTGGCGACACGCTGCAAATGCTGCGCTACCTCCCCCGCGTGGCGATGCGCGTGGGCCGCGTGCAGCTTTGCGCCCCGCGCCCGCTTTTGCCGCTGCTGGAAAATGTGCCCAGCCTCAACGAAGTTTCCCCACATTTGCCGCAAACCCCCACCGCCAATTTTCATTTGCCTTTGATGAGCCTGCCCGGAGTGTTCGGTGATTCGCTGGAAACGTTTCCCAACGAAACACCATATTTGAAAGCGCCGGCGGGCGACCCTGTGCTGCCGCCCAAACAGGGCACCCGCCCGCGGGTAGGGCTGGCGTGGCGTGGCTCGGGCTCGCAGCCGCTGGATCGCCGCTCACTACCCATCGAAGCTTTGGCGGCATTGAGGGAGGCGGAGGTGGATTGGTTTTCGCTGCAACCCGAAGGTGGCGCGCCGGAGGGGTTCACGGATTTATCAGCAAAGCTCACGGATTTCGGGGCCACAGCGCGGGTGATGGATGAGCTGGATTTGGTGGTGAGCGTGGACACGGCGGCCGCGCATTTGGCCGGCGCGCTGGGCCGGCCCACGTGGTTGTTGCTTTCGTTCGCGCCGGACTGGCGTTGGCTGTGGACGGGGGATTCCAGCCCGTGGTATCCGGAAGTGCGGCTGTTTCGCCAGGAACAAAATGAGGATTGGCGACCACTCATCCGCCGTGTGCTGCAGGCGTTGTAGCCTTAATCCAAAAAAAGAGGCGGCCCCGTGGGGCCGCCTGTGATTGGTTGGATAACCGTTAGCCTACTATTGCAGGAGTCGGAGGGCCGACTGCGGCAGAAGGTTGGCTTGCGCCAGCATCGCGGTACCGGATTGGACCAGGATGTTGTAGCGGGCGAACTGAGTGCTCTCCGACGCGACGTCCACATCTTTGATGCGACTCACGGAAGCCTGGAGGTTCTCACTCAGGATGCCGAGCTGCTCGTTGGTGAGGTTCAGGCGCTGAATGTTACCACCCACTTGCGCGCGGTGGGTCGACACGCTTTCGATCGACGTGGTCAACGTGCTCATCGTGCTGGTCACCGTGAAGCCGGAGGCGATCACCGAGGTGATGTCCGTGTCATTCAGGTCACTGGCGTTCAGTGTCCAAGTGTTGCCTTCGCTGTCCTTGGTCACGGCCAGGCCGGAACCGTCGAACAAGCTCACGCCGTTGAACTCTTTGGTGCCCAAATCGCTGATGTAATTCTTCAGATCAGTGAACTCCGTGTTGTAGTTTTCCTTGTCATTCGTGGACTTCGTCGCATCGTTTGCAAGGTTCATCAGCTCACTCATACGGTCCAAAGCCTTGGATACTTTCCCGAGAAAGCCATCCTGAGTTTGGCTGTATGACAGCGCGCTTGAGACGTTGTTGGAAGCAGCGTTGTTCCGACTGATTTGCGCATCAAACTTAGTCGCCACTGCCAAACCGGCAGCGTCATCTTGAGGTGATACGATCTTCGAACCTGAAGCCAAGCGGCTCAAGGCACCATTCAACTTTTGTGTGGAATCTGCGAGTAAACGCGAACTGCGCATCGCACCGATGTTTGTATTTATTACCATTTTGACAACTCCATTTGTCTGTTAAGACGGCGTCCTTGCCGTCGAGATGTTTTAGAGGCATCACACCCTCCGTGATTTACCAGGCGTCACGAGGCCTTACCTGTTAAATCGGCAGCGGGGGGGGTGACTTTAGAAAAAAATTGCGGCAAACCCAAAAGTCTGCCGCATTTCTGTAAAAAAGGCCATTTATTGGCCTTTATTGCCGATTATAGACGTTTTAGCAAAACACCAAAACTAATGGATTAATCGGCGTCATCCGGTTAATGGAGTGAATTTTGTTGATATGCCGGTCCTCGAGCTTCTTGCCCGCGTCCAGCAATTTCATTCCGTTGGTATTGAAAATTGGCCGCGCGAGCTCCATTCCGGCCCTGAGCTCGATGAGGAGAATTTCGCGTTCGCCTCGGGGCATTCGCGTAAGTGGCACGGCTTTCACCAACGCACGCACGGCATCTGGGTCAAACACGTGATCGGCCAGCTCGGTTTCCATATACTTGATGAGCTGCACATCCGCAGCGGTTTGATTGCAATAATAAATCACCGGCGCGAGTAGTCGCGCGAGGCGCGGGATGGTTTCGCCCTTAAGCTTGTCGGGATAGCCGGTGCCGTCCCAGTGTTCGTGATGATGCTTCACCACTTTAGCAATGGCGGCGAAAGGGTTATCTTCCTCCTCATCCTCGGGATCCGCCATCTGAATCTCGCCGAGATGCAGCATAATATTAGAGCTAATCTCTGGGTGCCCCTTGATGACGGCCCATTCTTCGTCGGTGCATTTTTCCGGATCCCGCATCCAGCGGCGCACCACGCCAATCTCGGTATTCATCAATCCGATGTCGTGCGCCTCGGCAGCAGTAGAGAGAATTTTAGTGTCCTCAGGCGATAGCTCCATTACCTCGCCAATGGATTTGCAGATCGCTTTGGCGCGTTGGGCGGTGTTGCCGAGGTTAGGGTGAAAGGTGTAGAGCATCTTGTTGATCGCCTCGAAGGCAATTTGCCCGCCCATCGCACTCGCCATTCCGCCGCCGCCGTCCTCGCCGCCGCCACCCGCGGCCATTTGCTCGTTGAGCTGGAGATTGCGATTTTGCAGTGCCTCAATCTCCTTCTTCATCCGGTAACATTGCGCCGCGTTCATTAGCGTGGCGTGCAGGTCATTGCTCATCCACGGCTTGGAGACGTAGCGGAAGATGAGGCCGCTGTTGAGCACCTTGGTGACTTCCTCGATGCTGATTCCGCTGGCGAGTAGGATGCGCGTAGCGTCCGGCTGCGCTTCCTGCGCTTCTTTGAGCAACTCAATGCCGCTGGTGCCGGAAAGGTTTTGCTCGATGAGGATGATGCCAAAGATCTCAGCCTTCAAATGCTCGCGCGCGAGGGTGTCGCTGTCCACGGCGGTGACGTGGAAGCCCATCGGCGGGAGTTGCTCTTTGAGGGCGGCGAGCACCAGTGCGTCGCCGTCTACGGCCAGCACCTTGTTTACGCTGGGGTCATTGTAGGGATCACTCATATCATTGCGTCGTTAAAGTCTCCTTGCAGCCTAGCAGACCGCGCGCGCGAATGCACGCAGCGACCGCCGGGGGCACCATTTCCTCCCAAACATCGTCGCCGGCCTGAATGTGCTTCAGCACATCGCGCGAGCGAATGGCAAGATATTCGGGGTTGAAATCATCTATTCCCCGGATAAAATTATTTTCCACCAGATAATCAAAGAGCCCCTGCAAATGCTTGGGCAAGCGGAGCTCCTTCGCATGGAGCACACCACCCACCGGCGCGGAGGCAGGGTACACGTACAGACGCAGATCGTTTTTGAACAGCCGACCACAAGCTTCGAGCAATCCGCCCTCAAGATCGGCATAATATTTTTCCTCAAAAATTTCGCGCAAGGTCGGCACGCCCAGCGTCACGCCCACCGGCTCCTTGGTGTAGCGGAAGAGATAGCGCGCCAGTTTATGAAACTCCGCGCAATTCGACACCATCACTTTGTGATCGCCGCCGAGCCCTTCGCCCATCGCGGCGAGGATGTCCACGCGCTCCAAAAAATCGCGCGAATCAATTTCGCCTTCGTGCGATAAATTTTTTAGCGTCATTTCAAACAGCACCGTCACATCCTTGCCTTTCACCCGTGGCTCCTCCGTAAATTGCGCGAGGCTGCTTTGCAACATATGATGCGTGGTGCGCGTGACCGGCCGGAAGCTGCCGCGCTCCAGCACAATGGGTTTGTGGTACAACGCCTCGGTGGGATGCGTCACCTCGCCGCTGGTATCAAACAGCGTGGCTTTGGCCAGGCCCTGCTTCACCAGTTCCAGCGCCATCAGCCGGTTGTCCACCCCTTCGAAATCCGGCCCGCTAAAACGCGCCAAGCCCACCTCCGCCCGACGCGGGTCGAGGCCGTCGAGGAGACTCCCCACCAATCGCTCGGGATCCGCATGCGATTCCATCGCCCCGTGGATGAGGTTCACGCCGATAATGCCGACGGCTTCCTGTTGTTTCAGATTGTCCTTGTCCAGAAGGCGCACGTGCAGCACCAAGTCACTGGGCGGGCTGCCCGGAGCGGTCTGAAAACGAATGCCCATCCAGCCTTGGCCATCCTGTTGACGGCTGAAACTACGGGCGGCCACGGTATTGGCGTATACAAAAAATCGTGTGTCCGCACCGCGCTCGGGCGCGAGGCGCTGGTCGAGCAAACCATATTCGTGATCCAGCATATGGCGCAGGCGATCCTCGCTCACATAGCGTTGGGAGGGGCCATAGATTGCATCGCTCACCGCCATGTCGTAGGCGCTCATGCTTTTGGCCACCGTGCCGGACGCCCCGCCCACTCGGAAAAACCAACGCGCCACTTCCTGCCCCGCGCCAATCTCGGCAAAGGTGCCATACTGGCCACGATCGAAATTTATCGCCTGTGCCTTCTGCGCGGAGGTGAGCGTGGGGTCGGTCATCAGAAAAATAATCCGGCTTATAGTCCAAACGATTTAAGATCGGACCGAGCCTCTTCCAGTTCCTTATCCAAATCCAATTCCAGTCCGTAGCTCATTTGGTACTGGCCCAAAAACTGCCACTCGGGCAACTCCTCGAAAGGTTGATCGTAATCCATAATACGCGCGCCGAAAATGTTGAGCTGTTTGTAGTTCACCAACGCATCCGCTACCGCCACGCAGGCGGAAAGGAACTTGCTGTTGTCCGGCTGGCTGTCGAGTGTGGTATTAAAGGGATCGTGATGATACCACACCGCGCGAATCACCTCGAGGTGCGCCTGCATGCATTCGCAAATGGCCGCGCCGATTTGGGCGTGGGTGATGCCGAGGAATTCGCGTTCCACCATCACGTGCCCGCACGCGCGTTCGGTGGCGCGGATGATGATGGAATCAAATTCCTCCGGGAAATAATGTTCGAGCAACAACTTGCCGCAATCGTGCAGCAACCCGGCGAGATATTCCGAGCCGCACGGCGGGCGATACGCCGCGGCCACACGCTCGGTGAGGCGAGCCACCATGATGCTGTGCAGCCAAAAGGCGCCCCAATCCACCTTTGATTTGAGATGCTCAAAATTTTTCATCACCCCCATCGCAAAGGCGATCCGGCGAATTTGTTGCATCCCAATGAGCATCATCGCCTGATCGATGCTCGATATGCGCCGGGCGGCAAAGCCCACCGAGCTGGCCACTCGGATCACATCGGAAGCCAGGCCGGGATCCATTTGGATGATCGCACCGACATCTTCCATTTGGCAATTTTCATCCCGAGAAATCTGCGCCAACTTCATGGCGGCGGCGGAGAAGGGGGGGATCACCGGATCACCATCGAGCAAATAGATGAGCTTGTCCGACACCCATTTTTTATCATGGGACTCGTAGGCAAGGTACTTGACCAGTTGATCGGATTTGGACACGCGGCATTTATGCCGTCAAGCGCGGTGGGAAGCCAATGATTTTTTGGTGGGCTACTTCGCCGAGCCGTTTGATGTCTCGTTTTTCTTGTTGCGGCGAGACCAATCGTAAGCGCGGAAAGTGAGGGTGGCCGAGTCGCGTATATCAAGCTTTTCGCGGATATGATTACGATGAGCCTGTATGGTGTAATGGCTCACCTTAAGCTTGCGGGAAATTTGCAAGGTGCTCAATCCCTGGCCGATGAGGCCAAACACCTGCTTCTCGCGCGGGCTTAACCGCTCAACACCCTGCACATGGCCATTGCTATGGCCTTTTCCGTTTCCATCGGTGAAGGATTCGCCGTTGAAGAGGGTTGATTCGAGCAATTTTTGCAATTCGTGCGAAAGGGTTTCCTGATGGTGCATCACGAGCCGGTTGATTTTTTCGTCAGTCACGGTGCCGCCGCGCAAGGGGGTGCTCACGCCAAGCAGACCAATCAACTCGCCGTTCGCAGTGGTCACTATGCCGGTGCTGAGGTCCACAGGAAATTCTCGCCCTCTGGCATCTCGATTGAGCAACCGCCCGCACCAATGACCTTGGAGGGTTGCAATACGAATCTCATTCCGGAGCTTTTTTATTAGCTTTTTGGGGTTAACCAAATCCTCCACTCGTGCTCCGAGCGCCATATTGTAGGAAAACCCATAAAGTCGCCGCCAAGCGCCATTCACATAGAGCAACTGACCCGTCTCAGCATCAGTTACAGAAATAGCATCGGTCATCAGCTCCCAATTCGCCGCCAATACCCGCAAATGCTGGCGATGCTCTGTATTAGTAATGCACTTTGCCAATCGCACGGAAGATTTCGGGCGCGCGCATCCGCAGCCCAGCTCCTGTGTTTTTGGTCTTTTTTCTTTGTTTTTGGCCCTTTTCGCTTTCTTCGATTTCATCGAGACACGTCCCTTCACCATTAATACGCATTCTGGCTATAAAATCGTCGTAAAAAGCAAAAAAACCATCACCCGAATCAAGTGTGGATCAAATTGAAGGTTCCGCCCAGAAATAATCTACTACGCGTCTTTTTCCTGATCCCGCGTTTGCCGGTCAGCCTCGCTCTCAATACTGGGCGGGCCGGGCAAGGGCGGCAGGTTCGGCGTGCCGCCTGCACCGGGCTGGGGCAAGGGTGGCAGGGTTG
>JAPKEI010000144.1 GCA_028872685.1 Verrucomicrobiota bacterium
GCCGGCCGCGGTGATCAAGGCGTTCGATCGAATTGAAGCCGAGAGAGCCGAGAAGAAAAAGCAACGCAAGACCAAATCACAGCGCTAGCCCCGCCGGGCGGCGAGTAAGCTTCTTGTCCGTCAATCGTAAGAGACATGACCCCGTAGACCTGCTGAAAAAGGAAGAAGAGAAAACAACCGGGTATAAGGTTTCTGTGTATAAGCAAAAGACGAGCTGCGAGCGCATTCCCATGGGTCAAGCAATGCTCGGAGAACCTAAGCCCCCCCGGGGGGGGGCATGAACCTGTCTTTAAACATCACTGAACTTCCTTGAATCTTCACGTTCTTCGCCTTATTTTTCGTCTTACTTTATTTAGTCTGAGAAGAAATATATCACATTTATTACTGTAATACAGGGATAAAATGAAGATGGAGCGGGTGATGGGAATCGAACCCACGTCTCAAGCTTGGGAAGCTCACGTACTACCATTGTACGACACCCGCGTTTGGAAGAGGTCATTCTGGCAGTGATAGCAGATGATGGCAACCCCTCACCAACTCGCCATTTTAGTCAGTTCGCGAACTCGTTTGGTAATATCCTTCTTCTTAATCTTGGTTGTTTTCTTCAAGCCAAAATCCTCACAACAAAAACTGGCGGTGACGCTGCCGTGTATGATTCCTTTACGCAGATTGTTCTCCAAGCTCCCTTTTTGACTGGCCAGATATCCCATCATTCCCCCGATAAAACTGTCACCTGCCCCAGTAGGATCCACTACTTTCCTGAGCGGATATGCCGGCGCAATAAAGAGGCCCTTGGGGCCGGACAAAATAGAACCATGCTCGCCCTTTTTCACGATCACGTATCTCGGACCGAGTTTGTGGATGCGCGGGATAGCAGCAACCACATTGTCTTCTTCCGCCAGTTGGGAAGCTTCACTGTCGTTGAGCACAAGGCAATCGAGGCGCGGCAGTAGTTTGAGCAGCGGGGCACGGGCGATGTTGAGCCAGAGATCCATGGTGTCGGCAACCACAAATCTTGGACGGTGCATTTGGTCGAGCACGTTTGCTTGCAGATCGGGCACGCAGTTGGCGAGCAACACGTAGGGCAGGCGTGTTTGGGCAGCGGTGAGGGTAGGAGAAAAATCCTCAATGACCCCAAGCACGGTGTCGAGCGTGCGACGGTTGTTCATATTCAGCTCGTACTCGCCGGACCAGTGAAAGGTTTGGCCGCTGAGCTGTTGCAATCCGTCGAGATTGAGACCGTGCTTGCGGTAGAGGTTTATATATTTGCGCGGGAAATCATCGCCAACTGCGCCGATGAGATGGGGCTTGGTGAAAAAACTCGCAGCGACCGCAGCGTGGCTGGCGGATCCGCCAAGCAAGCGTGGGTTTTCCGCGTGCGGGGTTTTGATGGAATCGAGGGCGGTGGTACCGACTACTAATAGGCTCATGATTTTTGCAAAGGCACAGAGGCTAGATGTTTGTGGAATTGCTGGCAAGCGCGGGCGACATCGGGGGCATTCAAAATTGCGGAGACCACGCAGATGCGGCGCGCCCCGGCTTCGAGAACGGAATCGATATTTTCCAACGTGATGCCGCCGATGGCGAACCATGGGCGGCCCACATTTGCGGCGGCCCAGCGGACGTAGTCGAGCGTGACGCCCGGTCGCCCAGGCTTTGTGGGCGTGGGGAAAATAGGACCGATGGCGAGGTAGGCGGCATTGGTTTCCATCGCGCGGATGGCTTGTTCGGAGGCGTGGGTGCTGAGGCCAAGGGCCGGTTGATGGCTCGCTGCTCGGCTTTCGTCGCTCGATTCAAAGTAATCTTCCTGACCGAGATGGCAGATTTCAGCGCCGAGGTCGCAGGCGAGTTGCCAGTGGTCGTTGATGACGAGGGGGATGCCAGCAGCGCGGGTGATGGGGAGGAGCGTTTCGGCCGTTTGTCGGATTTTTTCTTCAGGCCAGTCTTTGGCCCGAAGTTGGATGAGGTCGGCGCCGCCATCGCAGAGTTGGCGAGTGAGATCGGCAGGGGTGCGGTCGTGCAAATAGGCACTGTCGACGAAGGCGTAGAGGCGGCAGTCGGCGAGGGGTTTCACGGGATGCACCAATTTTATGCGTCGCGCTCGACCATCTCGCGGCGGTTGGCGAGGAGGTTTTCGATGAAATTGGTGGCGTACTTGCCGCGGCGGAAATTGGGGTCGCGCATCACGGCTTGCTCGAAGGGGATGGTGGTCTTCACGCCGGTGATCATATATTCGCCCAGCGCGCGGCTCATACGGGCAATAGCCTCGCGGCGGTCTTTGCCGGTGGTGATAAGCTTGGCGATCATCGAATCATACGTGGGCGGGATGGTGTAGCCGGCGTACACGTGACTGTCGATGCGCACGCCGCGTCCACCGGGGGCGTAGTACATTTTAACGCGCCCGGGCGATGGCGCGAAATCAGCAAATGGGTTTTCGGCATTGATGCGGCATTCGATAGCGTGGCCGCTGAAGGTCACTTCGTCCTGTGTGAGCCGTAACGGCTCGCCCATGGCTATGAGGATTTGCTGCTTCACGAGGTCCACGCCGGTGACTTCCTCGGTGATGGGATGCTCCACCTGAATGCGTTTATTAACTTCCAGAAAATAATAATTGCCCTTGGGGTCCGTCACAAACTCCACCGTGCCGGCATTCACGTAGCGCGCCTCGCGGCAAATGCGCAGCGCGGCTTCACCCATTTCTTTGCGCAACTCGGGCAAATCAGACATCAGCGGCGAAGGAGATTCCTCGATGAGCTTTTGATTGCGTCGTTGGATGGAGCAATCCCGTTCGCCGAGGTGGATGATGTTGCCCTTCGTGTCACCCAAGATTTGAAACTCAATATGCCGTGGGTTCTCGATGAATTTTTCGATGTAAACTCCGCTGTTCCCAAACGCCACCTTCGCCTCGCTCCGCGCGGTGTGATAGCCTTTCAACAACGAAACTTCATTGTGCGCCACGCGCAAACCGCGACCGCCGCCGCCCGCCACGGCTTTGATCATCACGGGATAACCAATCTCTTTGGCAATGCGCCGGGCACTGGCCTCGTCTTCCACCATGCCGTCGCTGCCGGGCGGTACCGCCACGCCAGCGCGTTCGGCCAATTCACGGCTAGTTTGTTTATCGCCAAACGCATTCATAACCGTTGAGCCCGGGCCGATGAAAGCGATGTTGCAACTCTCGCACACCTCCGCAAAGCGCGCGTCCTCTGACAGAAACCCATACCCCGGATGGATCGCATCCACGTCGGCAATCTCCGCCGCGCCGATGATGCGATCGCGCTTGAGATAACTTTCGTTGCTCGGCGCCGGCCCGATGCAAATCGCTTCGTCGGCCATTTGCACGTGCATTGAGTTCGCGTCCACCTCCGAGTAAACCGCCACTGTGCGAATATCCAGCTCGCGGCACGCGCGCATAATCCGCACGGCAATTTCACCGCGATTGGCTACGAGAATTTTTTCAAACATAGTTTAACAAGAAATAGAAATGATGCCTCGAAGCTTATCTTAGCTCGGATCAATCCGGAACAATGCCTGCCCATATTCCACCGGCTTGCCTTCTTCCATCAACACCTCGATAATGGTGCCCTTCACTTCGGCCTTAATTTCGTTCATCACCTTCATCGCCTCGATGATGCACACCACCGTGTCCGCACCCACCTTCGCGCCCACTTCCACGAACGCCTCGGCATCCGGAGAGGGCTTGCGATAAAACGTGCCGATCATCGGCGACTTCACTTCCGTGCCTTCGGGCGCAGGCATGGCGGCAAGGACAGGCGCGGCGGCGGGAGTAGCGGCGAAGACGGGCGCGGCGGCGGGCAATACCATCGGCGCTTCCTGCATCACCATTGGTTCGCTTTTGCGCGGCTTGCCGACTGCATCGCGTTTGAGTTTGATTTTGAAGTCGCCCTCTTCCATCTCGAATTCCGAGAGGGCATTTTTCTTCATCAGATCGACAATGCTTTTGATATCCTTGAGATCCATAATGGAAAATTTGCCGTAAAAATTCAGCCGCACATTCGGGCACGCACAATGCCTGAACGTTGACTTTTCTGTAATCGATTGAGGTTGGTCGCCATCACGTAAACAGCACCGCCACCCTGCCAAAACTGGTCCAATCGTCAAGCCATGAATGTTGACAACTCAAGACGATGCACGATTTAACACGCACTAATCGGCTTATTCGGTGCTCTTTAATGATAAAGCCGCCTCTAAACCCAGCACATACGAAGTGGGGCCAAAGCCGCAAATTTGCCCTTCGCACACGGGGGCAATGAGGGAGTTGTGCCGAAACTCCTCTCGCGCGTGGATGTTGGAGAGATGAATTTCAATCACCGGCACATCGCTGGCGGCAATGGAATCGCGCAGCGCAACGCTGGTGTGCGTGTACCCGGCGGCGTTTATTACCGCAACGTCCGCCGCACTGGCGGCATCTTGAATCCACGTGACCAATTCGCCTTCGTCATTGGTTTGGCGAAACTCAATCTCGGCGCGCCCTTCCGCTTGCGCGCGCACGGCGGCCTCGATGTCCGCCAGCGTGGTGGTGCCGTAAACTTCCGGCTGCCGTTGGCCGAGTAGGTTCAGGTTCGGACCGTTGAGGAACAATATCTTCACGGGGGAAAACTAACGGCTGCGCGCACGGCTCACAACTTCAATTTCAACAAACCTGTTTCCAACGCCACCAGTTCCTGCACGTTGGTTTGCAGCGTGCGTTGGGTTTGCTCCATCAAACGCAGGTTGGCCGCTGCGTCGGCGGGCGACAATCGGTCCGCCACAGCTTCCGCCGTGTAATCCAGATTGGGAAACAACGCCAGTTCGCTGCTCACGCCCGCACTGTGCAGCCACACATCACGCAGCCAACCCTGCAACGCGCCGAGATAGCCCGCACGCCGCAGCCGATACTCCGCACTGGCAGCAGCTTTGCATTCGTTCTCCCATTGCTCGCGCAGTTCGGGATCGGCCTCATCATGATCATGCAGCGGCGAGGCTTCCTCCACTTCGGTTTCGATGACTGATTTCATTTCCTCCAACCGCGCCATCAACGTGCCCAGCAACCGATACCGCCCGAAGCAATCCTTCTTGCCCTCCGCCGCCATTCGGGCGAACTCGCCGAGCCACGCCTGTTCCTCCTCGCCAAAGCGCGCCCGGCCATCGCCCGCGAAGGTGAGTCGAAGGCAGCGCGAGTGGATGGTATCCAGCAACCGCTCCGGCTCGGTGGAAAGCAAAATAAACACCGTGCGCTCCGGCGGTTCTTCGAGCGACTTGAGCAACGAATTGGCCGCGTTTGCATTCATTCGATCTGCCGCCACTAGTAGCCCCACTTTATAAAGACCCTCGGTGGCTTTGTTGTTTACCAAATCATGCAACACGCGCGGCGGACTTCCAGTGCGCCGCACCATTTGTTCAATCTTGATTTGCCGCAGCTTGGACTCGGGCCGGATGACCATCACGTCCGGATGATTCGCATGGGCAATCCGGCGGCAACTTGCGCAGGCACCACAAGCATCCAGCGGCGTGCCATCGGGCGCAGATTGCGACGGCTTCTGGCAATTGAGCGTCTGCGCCAACGCCAGCCCCACCGCCTCCAGCTCCGCCAAATCCGTGCCGGTGAACAGATACGCGTGCCCCAACCGCCCCCGCTCCAAACTCCGCTGCAGCAAAGCCACCACGTTTTCCTGAGTTGAAAATTCCGCCAAGGCCATTCCGCAGATTAGCCGCCCCAGTGCGACGCGTCCAGTCACCAGCGTGATTGTTGAGAACCTTTGAATAACCCAGAATAAAATCCTCTTTCACTAAGGAAATTTCAACGCAAAATGAATCTGATTAAGGTGCCCGAAGGCTGATTTTACAAGGCCCATTGACTTTTCTGGGTTTCGAGCGTATATCTTAGCAGTGCCTCGGCCCACCTGTTGTCTGATGAAATTGCTTGGGAAAATGCTGGTGTGTATGCTTCTGGCTGGTTGCAGTCAGGAATCGCTGGAGTTTGCCCAACGGGACATAACTCCCGTGCCCAAGCCGCCGGCACTGGAACCCGAAGAAGCCACTCTCCCCGAGCCCTCCGCCAAGGGCACCGAGCCTCCCAAGGTTCAGCCCCTGCCGACCACTGTTGAAAACCCTGAAGAGGGACTGCCGAAAGTAGAGCCCACGCCGCCAGAAACTGAACCCGCTAAGCCGGAATTGACGCCCGAAGAAATCAAGGCGCGCAAACTCATCAGCGATGATCCGGAGGAAAATTTGGAAGTGCTCAACCAAGCCCTCGACGCTTGGCTGGCGACGCACGAGGAGTTGCCCGAAAAAATCGCTGACCTCGTGATCGGCGATCACCTTCCTATGCTGCCGATGGCTCCCGTGGGGCAGCGCTTCGAAATCGACCAGATCACCAAGCGCGTCGTGCTGGTGGCAAATAATTAATCCGTTTACTTTTTCGCGCTTCTTTCGCTACTCGCGAATCCCTGAATCCCGCACGCGCAAATCTTTTTTGCCCAAGCGCGATGGCTGCAACCATTGCTCGCCGTTTTGCGATTGCAGAAAGGTCAACAGATCGCGAAATTCCTTTTGGGTGAGATTGCGATCCAACCCCGCCGGCATCAGCGAAATGGGTGAAGGCGTGATGGACTTGATCGTGCTCCGTTCCAGCCGCACCTCCACGCCCGGCGCGTTGCGCAGCGTGAGTGCGGATGCGGTTTCATCCACCACAATGCCGACATAAATTGACTTGGCCGCTCGTACCAGAAAAGTCTCATGGCCGGGCACTTGCGTGGCGTTGGGAAACACAATCGCCTCGAGAATGTCGCGCCCCGAACGAATGGCCCCGATGGAGGTGAGATCCGGCCCAAGATGACCGCCGTCTTTGCCAATGGTGTGGCACGTGCC
>JAPKEI010000145.1 GCA_028872685.1 Verrucomicrobiota bacterium
GCCATGTGCTGCTAGTAGCACATTATTCCACCCTCCCCGCCACCAACGACTCGACCACGGCGGGGTCAGCTAGGGTGCTAATGTCGCCGAGGTTTTCGGTATCCCCTTCTGCGATTTTTCGGAGGATACGGCGCATAATCTTGCCACTGCGAGTTTTAGGAAGGCCGGCAGTAAATTGGATTTTCTCGGGTGATGCGTGCGGGCCGATGTCGGCGCGAACTTGCTTCACAATCTCCGCCGTCATTGTGTCGGTCACTTCCTCGCCGGTTCTCAAGGTGACGTACGCGTAAATTGCGTTGCCTTTAATGTCGTGTTCATAACCGACCACCGCCGCCTCGGCCACGGCGGGATGACCGCCGATGGCACCCTCAATTTCCGCGGTGCCGAGGTTGTGACCGCTGACGATGATGACGTCGTCGACGCGTCCGGTGATCCAATAGTAGCCGTCCGCATCGCGTTTGCAGCCGTCTCCGCTGAAATATTTGCCGGGGAAGCGCGCAAAGTACGTATCAAAAAACCGCTGTTGATCGCCGTAGACCGTGCGCATTTGACCGGGCCATGGCTCGAGGATACAAAGATTTCCCGCCACACCGTTGCCCTCAATAATCTCGCCTGCATCATCGACAAGTGCCGGTTTCACGCCAAAGAACGGCAGCGTGGCGCTGCCCGGCTTGGTGGGAGTGGCACCGGGCATTGGAGAAATCATGATGCCACCCGTCTCCGTTTGCCACCACGTATCCACGATGGGGCATTGTTCCTTGCCAATGACAGTATTGTACCAATTCCATTCCGGTTCCTTGATCGGTTCGCCCACCGTGCCTAATAGTCGCAAGCTAGAGAGATCGTGTTCATTTGGCCAACTGTCACCTTCCTTCATCAACGCGCGCAGCGCAGTCGGCGCAGTGTAAAAAATGTTCACCTTGTGCTTGGCTACGATTTCCCAGAAGCGCCCGTGGTCGGGGTAATTCGGCACGCCCTCGAACATCATCGTGATCGCGCGATTGGCCATCGGCCCGTACACGATGTACGAATGCCCTGTCACCCAGCCGATGTCCGCCGTGCACCAGTAAACGTCGCCTGGATGATAATCAAAAATATAATGATGCGTAGTGGCCGCGTACACGAGATAACCGCCCGTGGTGTGCAGTACGCCCTTGGGTTTGCCGGTGCTGCCGGAAGTGTACAAAATGAACAACGGATCTTCCGCGTCCATTGGCTCGGCAGGGCATTCCGAATCAGCGGCGGCCAAGGCCTCGTGCCACCACACATCACGACCCTCGGCCATTGTCACCTCCGCGCCGGTGCGTTGGACGACCAGAATTTTCCCAATAGACGGCGTGCTCACCACCGCCGCATCAGCGTTGGCTTTCATCGGGATGTCTGTCTTTGTGCCACGCACGCCGGTGTCCTGCGTGATAATGACTTTGCACTCCGAATCGTTGATGCGCGAAACAAGACTGTCCGCGCTAAACGCCCCGAACACAATCGAATGCACCGCGCCAATCCGCGCGCAAGCGAGCATCGCGATGGTCAACTCCGGTATCATTTGCATATAAATGCAAACCCGATCGCCCTTCGCGATACCGAGATTTTTCAGCGCATTCGCGGCCCGCTGCACCTCCGTCTGCAGTTCCTTGTATGTAAACGTGCGACTCTCCGTGGGGTCGTTCCCCTCCCAAATCAACGCCGTGTCATCGCCGTGCCCGTCATCCACGTGGCGGTCTACGCAATTGTAACAGGCATTGAGTTTTCCGCCCAAAAACCATTTCACCTCCGCTTTGGTGAAATCCCATTCGCGCAGCGTGTCCCATTTCTCCGCCCAATGAAGGCGCTCGGCGTGTTCGACCCAAAACCCCTCGGGATCATTAATGGAGCGATCATACAGCTCCCGGTATTGTTCAAGAGAAGAAATATGCGCGTTCTCGGACGCAGCAGCAGTGGGTGCAAATATTTTGTCGATCATGGTAAAATTCAGGCCCGCGCATTGTGGGAAAGCCACGCTCCCGCGTCAAGCCACTCAAATCTCGACCACAGCAATTGGGTCGGCTACATTCCGCGCGTGTCCGGCCATTCGCAACCTGTTTCCGCTCGCACGCGTCTTTGCGCGGTGTATGGGTTTCCGGTGAGGCACTCGGCTTCGCCGGCGATGCAAAATGCCGGCATCGCGGAGCTGGGGCTCGACTGGCGTTATACGGCCGCCGAGGTGCGGCCGGAGCAATTGCGCGAAGCGATCGCCGGCGCGCAGGCGATGCATTACATCGGTATCAACCTCACCGTGCCGCACAAGCTCCTCGCGCTGGACATGGTGGATGTGCTCGACGAAAGCGCCAGCGAGTGGGGCGCGGTAAACACAATTTTGTTTGAGGGACAAGATGACAATGGCGACTGGCGCGCTTTGCGTGATTTTGAAACCGCTCCGCACCAATTGCGCAGTCACGGGTTTAACACCGACGCGGACGGCATCACGCAAAGCTTACGTGAAGATTTAGGCATGGAGGTGCGCGGAGAAAATGTACTGTTGCTCGGCGCAGGCGGCGCCGGACGCGTGGCGGCGCTGAAGCTCGCGGCCACGGGCGTGCGCCAACTGCACATCGTCAACCGCACCGCGAGCAAGGCCGAAGCCATTGCCCATGAAATCCGCACCCGATTCCCCGCTGTGGAAATTGCGGTGGGCTATCCCGATGGCACTGACACCGAAATGGACCTCGTGCTGAACTGCACTTCCCTTGGCCTCGCGGCGGGCGATGCGCTGCCGCTGGACATCGGCGCGTTTTCGTTAAATAAAACGCGCGCAGTTTACGACATGATTTATCAACCCGCCGAGACGCCGTTGCTGGCCGCCGCACGCGCCGCCGGCTGCCAAACCGCCAATGGCCTGGGCATGCTGCTGCATCAAGGTGCGAAGTCGCTGGAGATTTGGAGCGGCCAAACCGTGCCGCTGGATGTGATGCGCGCCGCGCTAAAGGAAGCCGTGCATGGGAGATAAGCTGATTACATTTTTTGGTAGTGAATTGACGCTCTTCTCTCTGGTGTTCTTTGTGCTCGGCTGCATCGTGGGCAGTTTTCTGAATGTCGTCATCCATCGCCTACCGCGCGAGATGAGCATTCTGCATCCGCCCTCGCATTGTCCGCAGTGCGGTTACTCGATTCCGTGGTACCGAAACCTGCCGCTCATCACGTGGCTGTGGCAGCGCGGCAAATGCTCCGGCTGCGAAGCCCGCATCCCCGCACGCTATGTGCTGGTGGAGTTCCTCACCGGCGCGGCTTTTTTGGGCGCGTGGTTGTTGGTTTACTTCCAGTTCACCCAAGGCTACGAGGCGCCCATCAAACATCCGCTGATCGCGGCGGGCGTTTCGGTGGCACTCGTCACTTTGTTAGCGGGATTGATTGCGTCCACGTTTATTGATTTTGAGCACTTCATTATTCCGGATGAACTCACCAAGGGCGGGATGGTGATGGGCGTGATTTTTTCCGTGGCCGTGCCACAATTGCACGGAGTGTTTCTCGGCCAAACCGTGAGCCACGCGCAGGCGCTGTGGCTCAGCGTTCTGGGAATGGCGGTGGGCGGCGCGGCAGTGTACGCGGTGGTGCGGCTAGGCAAGGCGATGTTTGGCAAACAAACGTACAGCAGCGATGTACCGGTGACGGTGTCCTTCACCACCCACTTTATGTGCCTCGGCGGCGAACCGGGCGAGGAGGACACGGTGATTCCATTCGAGGATGTGTTTTACCGCAAGGGTGATACCGTGACGCTGCACGCCGAGCACGTGGAGTTGGTGGATCGCTGTTACTGGGACAGGCCCGTGGCGCTCAATGCCGACACGCTGACCATCGGCGAGATGGATTTTCCCGCGGGCGAAGTGCCGCATCTCGAAGTGCTCACCAGCGAAGTAACCATCCCGCGCGAGGCGATGGGCTTCGGCGATGTGAAATTCATGGCCGCAATCGGCGCGTTCCTCGGCTGGCAAGCCACCCTCTTCGGCCTGATGGCCAGCGCAATGGTGGGCGCTGTGGTAGGTTCACTGATGATGCTCCTCCGCCGCGACAAAGCCAACGTCATTCCCTACGGCCCGTACATTGCGCTCGCTGCAGTGGGCTGGATTTTCGGCGGGTACGCGCTGTGGCAATGGTGGTGGAAGAGCTTAGGGCCGGTTTAAAGCGGTTAACCATTCTGCGCGCGATGGCGCAATGCATGATCGACCATCACCAGTGCGGTCATCGCTTCCACCATCGGTACGGCGCGGGGCAGCACGCAGGGGTCATGCCGGCCCCGGGCTTTTAGTTTCACGTTTTTGCCGGCGGTGCTCACGGTGTCTTGGGTTTGCAAAATCGTGGCGGTGGGTTTGAAGACGGTGCGGAAGTAAATAGTCTCGCCGTTGCTGATGCCGCCTTGAACACCACCGGAGCGGTTGGCAGTAGTACGCACTTTGCCGGCGCGCATTCGGAAAGGGTCGTTATGTTCGCTTCCCTTCAGCGCGATGCCGCCGAAGCCAGAGCCAATCTCGAAGCCTTTGCTCGCGGGCAAGCTGAGCATCGCCTTGGCAAGATCGGCCTCGAGGCGGTCGAAGACCGGTTCGCCCCAGCCGACGGGCATACCGCGTGCCACGCCTAGGAGCACGCCGCCCACGCTGTCGCCCGCCTTGCGGGTACGGTCGATGAGGCGGATCATTTTCTCGGCAGTCGCTTTGTGCGGGCAACGGACGATGTTGGACTCGACTTGTTTGAGCGTGAATTTGTTGGGGTCGATGTCGGCGGAAATTTTCTGCACTTGCTGGACACACGCGAGCACTTCGACGCCGAATTGTTGTTTCAAAATTTTCTTGGCAATCGCGCCGGCGGCCACACGGCCGATGGTTTCGCGCGCGCTGGTTCGACCGCCGCCGGGCCAGGCGCGAATACCATACTTGGCGTCGTACGTGTAATCGGCGTGGCTCGGGCGGTATTTGGTTTGCATCTCCGTGTACGCTTCGGAGCGTTGATCGGCATTTTCCACCAGTAACGAAATGGGCGTGCCGAGCGTCTTCCCTTCAAATGTGCCGGACAAAATGCGCACCGAATCCGTTTCCTGTCGCTGCGTAGTGATACGGGATTGGCCGGGGCGGCGACGAGCGAGATCAGTTTGGAGATCTTTTTCGGTCAACGCCAAGCGTGGCGGACAGCCATCGATCACCACGCCCACGCCGCCGCCGTGGCTTTCGCCCCAGGTGGTGATGCGGAAGAGTTCGCCAAAAGAATTCCCCATCCGCGAATGATGGCACAGAATGGCCCCGGAATCAATCCGGCGCGGAATGTCCGCTGGAATGTGAACGGTTTGCACTTGAATTGAGAAATGAAAACAGCACGATAAAAAAGGTGATGGGCGGCTACTTCAAAACAGTTGGTTTGGCGATTGGCGCAATAGCGTTGGTGGCCTGTGAAACGTTTGACCCTACAGATCCCTTCGCTTCGCCCGGTGAATTTTACGACAGTAAGTCCCGAAAGGAATTGCTAGCCATGGCGCGCAAGGGTGATTATGAGGCCATCCGGAGGTTGAGCGACACGCCCCTGCAAAATCTCGAGGCCCGGGTGGAGTCAGGGGAATATATGGCTATGATGCAGCTCGGCTGGCGGTATGATACCGGTTTCGGCGTGAAAACCGACCCCACTGAAGCTGCCCGACTCTATCGTGTGGCTGCCGAACACGGCGATATTTCGATGGCCCAAAATAATCTTGGCTGCCTCTATCGCGATGGTCGCGGCGTGATTAAAGATTACCGAACCGCCGTACAACTCTTTCAAATGGCCGCCGCCAAGGGCAATGAGCACGCGCAAAACAACCTCGGCTGGATGCACGAACGCGGCTACGGATTGAAGCGCGATTATGTTAAGGCGCGGCATTACTATGAACGCGCTGCGCGCGACCGCAAAGATTTTTCAACCGGCAAATCCCTGCCCGGACAATCGATGGCGCAAAACAATCTGGCACGATTGATGCGGGACGGTCTTGGCGGCAAAACAAAGCCGCAGGAAGCCATTCGCTGGTTTCGTAAATCTGCGGCGCAGGGCAATTCTCACGCGCATCACAACCTCGGGCTTATTCATGAAAAAGGCATCGGTGTTAAGCGTAACATTCAGTTGGCACTTAAACATTATGAGTTTGCGGTGCAAAAGGGAAACCTTCTGTCTCTGCACGCCATGGCGTGGCTGTATGAACAAGGGCGCCTCGTGCCGCGCAATTATTCATTGGCGTTACAATACTACGCGCGCGCGGCGGAAAACGGCTACTCGATGAGTATGTACAATCTCGGCATTCTCTTTCGCGAAGGAAGGGGCGTAAAGCGCGACCTCATCACCGCCGCAGACTGGATCCAACGCGCCGCCATTGCCGGCAACGGCTACGCTCAAACGACGCTGGGGGAAATGTACGAGATGGGCGAAGGCGTCAGCCAGGATTTCCCAAAGGCGGCCGAATGGTACGAACGTGCGGCACAACAGGGACTCACCGTGGCTCAGCTGCAACTTTCCATTTTACACGGCACCGGTCGGCTGGGGGAACGCGACTTGGTACAATCATACAAATGGGTTTTGCTTGCCGCCCATTTAGGTCATTTAAAGACGGCTGAACTGCGCAGCTTGCTGGAAAAAGATATCACCGAAGCACAGCGGACGGAGGCACTTCGATTGGCGCGCGAGTACCGGCCCGTGCCGGTGATCGAAGAAGTGCCCCCGCTGGAAAACAGACGCATGGAATAACCCCAAAGCTTTGCCGATGCTGCACGCTTCGATCTATGGCTCAAGGATTGTTGGGGGCGGCGTAGCTTCCCTGGGCAATTCCGGCAGTGGTTTCGCAACGTCGGATTGAATTGGCTTTTCGATGAACGGCGGTTTGGG
>JAPKEI010000466.1 GCA_028872685.1 Verrucomicrobiota bacterium
GCCGAGCCCGCCCAACACCAACACCGCATCGACCTCCGGAAGCGTTTCCCAACTCGTGCGCCCATACGGTGCCTCCAATCGCGAAAGCAATTCTCCCGCCAGCGGTGAACTGCCGAGAAGGAATAATACCAAAGCCAAACCGCCTTGCAGCGCAGCTATACGATATTTGCGTTTGTAAATAAACCAACCGGCCGAGCCCAGCAACGCCAGCCACAAAAGGGCCGCCGGCTGCAGCAGGGCTTTCGCGAGCGCAGCCATCTCAGGCCTCGGCGAGGTACTCAATGGCCTCGCGGGTTTGTTGCTCCTTTTGCTGCCACTCGGCTAAGCGATCTTTGGCCTCCTGCAAAACTTCGTCTGGGGCGCGTTCGGTGAATTTTGGGTTGTTCAACTTATTACCGGCTTTCTGGATTTCGCTTGAGATTTTTTCTAACTGTTTTTCCAAGCGCACCTTTTCGGCGTCCACATCGATCAATCCGTCGAGCGGCAAATACAATTCGCCCAACGCCGAGCGCGCGGCAGGCGTGCCTTTGCGCGGCGCGTAATCGGCATCGACTTTCAAGCTCTCGGCGTTCAGCAAACTTTGAATGACTTCCACTTCGTACGCATCGAGCTTGGCGGCGGGCTTGATGATGTAATCGATTTTTTTCGCAAACGGAATGTTGCCGATGCCGCGCAAGTTGCGACCGGCGGTGACAAGTTCGTGCTTGGCAGCGACGAGATCGTCAATGGTTTCGTCCAGTGCATAATGTTCTTTGAAATCTTCCTTAAACGATTTCGGCCAATGGGCGGTCATAATCGTTTGGCCACCTTGATCGCTTGGCATCCCGGCGGAGAAGTCGAGGCCGTGCCAAAGCTCTTCCGTGATGAACGGCATAAACGGATGAAACAATCGCAGCGTGTGGCCAGTTACAAAATCGAATACCGCCAACACGTTGGCTTTGCGCGCGGCGTCTTCACTGAAGAAGGTTGCTTTGCAAGATTCCACATACCAATCGCAAAATTCGCTCCAGAAAAAACGGTAAAGCGTCGCCGTGGCGTCCGTAAACCGATACGCGGCGAAAGCATCTGTAACCTCGGTGATGGCTTGGTCGAGTCGGCGCAGAATCCAACGGTCATCGCTGGTGAGTAGCGTGGGATCAATCTCGCCTTCGGTCTCGCCGCCTTGCATTTGGCGGAAGCGGCAGGCGTTCCACAGCTTGTTGCAAAAATTCCGACCGAGCTCGACGTCCTTTTCGTCAAAGAGCACATCCGCCCCCAACGGCGCGCTACGCATCGTGCCAAAGCGCAACGCATCCGCGCTGTATTGCTCGATTAGCTTCAGCGGATCGGGTGAATTGCCAAGGCTCTTGGACATTTTGCGGCCTTTTTTGTCACGAACAATGCCGGTGAAATACACGTTGCGAAATGGCAATTCGCCTTTGTATTCGTAGCCCGCCATAATCATTCGCGCGACCCAAAAGAAAATGATGTCCGGCCCCGTAACAAGATCGGAGGTGGGGTAAAATTTCTTGAGCGTCTCCGTGTCATCCGGCCAGCCCATCGTCGCAAACGGCCAGAGCCA
>JAPKEI010000146.1 GCA_028872685.1 Verrucomicrobiota bacterium
CCCCACCAAAGCTGGCGGCTAATGCACCAATCTTGCAGACCGTCCATCCAGTAATCGTACGTCTTAGACCAACGCTCGGGATAAAATTTCAGCTCGCCGGTGGCCACACATTCGCGTGACTGCGCTTGGCTCGGATATTTCAAAAACCACTGCTCGGATAGTCGCGGCTCAACCGGCACATCGGCGCGTTCGCTGAAGCCGACGTTATTTTTGTAATCTTCGGTCTTGAGCAGTGCGCCCATTTCTTCGAGCTTCGCTGTGGCAACTTTACGCGCCTCGAAGCGATCCAGCCCGGCCAAGTCCGCGCCGGCCAATTCGTTCATTTTTCCATCGGCATTGATGACGTCGATGACCTCCAATCCGTGACGCTGGCCAATTTCAAAATCCGCCTTGTCGTGCGCGGGCGTGACCTTAAGGACTCCCGTACCAAACTCAATGTCGATGTGCTCGTCGGCCACGATAGGCAAGTGCACCTGATTTTCCATCGGCAAGGGCCGGACCGCGTGTTTACCGATGAGATTTGCGTAGCGCGGGTCCTTCGGGTTTACCGCGATGCCACTGTCGCCGGGGATGGTTTCGGGCCGTGTAGTGGCAATCTCCAACCACGTGTCCGGCTCTTCGACCACTTGCACTTTGAAATAAAAGAGCTGGCTGTTTTGCTCTTTCATGATGACCTCTTCATCCGAGAGGGCGGTCAAGGATTTCGGGCACCAATTCACCATCCGTTTGCCGCGATAAATCAGCCCTTTTTTATAAAGATCCACGAACACGCGCTGCACGCACTTCGTGTAGTCTTCGTCCATCGTGAAGCGCAGCCGCGACCAATCGCAACTCGCGCCGAGCTTTTTTAACTGCTCGATAATGATGCCGCCGTGTTTCTCTTTCCATTCCCAAATATGCTCAAGGAGTTTTTCGCGCCCAAGGTCATCGCGATGCTTCATCACTCCTTCCTTGCGCAACTTGCGCTCCACCACGCTCTGCGTTGCAATGCCCGCGTGATCCGTACCCGGCAGCCACAACACCTCTTTACCATCCATCCGCGCCTTACGCGCGAGAATGTCCTGGATAGTGTTGTTGAGCACGTGCCCCATATGCAGCATGCCTGTGACATTCGGCGGCGGGATGACAATCGAATACGCCGGACGCGCCTCACTCACGCGATCGGGCTGCGCAGTGAAACACTCATGCTCCTCCCAAAAGGAATACCATTTCGTCTCAACCGCTTGCGGTTCGTAAGCCTTTGGGATTTCTGCCATGAAACTATTTCTTCAACAGCCGGAATTCGATGCTGTCGAGCAGCGCTTGGAGGCTGGCTTCGATGATGTTTTCATTTACACCCACGGTGTACCAGCGGTCTTTGCCATCGGTGGATTCAATGAGCACGCGGGTTTTGGCAGCCGTGCCGGTGGTGCTGTTCAGTATCCTCACTTTATAATCCGTGAGGCGCACTTGCTTGAGCACCGGATAAAATCCACGCAACGCATTACGCAGCGCTTGGTCCAGGGCATTCACGGGACCGTCGCCATTGGCCACGGTGTGGGCACTTTTATCACCCACACATACTTTCACGGTGGCTTCGCAAACGTGATTAGCCGCATCACCGCGCATGGAGACGTGATAAGCTTCCAAATCAAACGCCGGTTCCACGCGGCCGAGCGCTTTGCGGATGAGCAACGCCAGCGAGCCTTCTGCGCCCTCGTAATCGTAGCCGAGATGTTCCTGCTCCTTCACGCGCGCGAGGATGCCCTTCAACTCCGGCGCATCATTGGCGATGCGAATGCCCATCTCCTGCGCCTTCATCACGATGTTGCTGCGGCCGGCGAGGTCGCTCACGAGAATGCGACGCGCGTTGCCGACCACTTCGGGATTGGTATGTTCAAAACTGGCCGCCACTTTTTGCACGGCGTTCACGTGCATGCCCCCTTTGTGTGCGAAGGCGGTTCCGCCCACCCATGGTTGATGGCGGTCGGGAACGAGATTGGCCACTTCATCCACGAAGCGCGAAACTTCACGCAGTTTTTTTAAACGTGCTTTGGAAATGGAACGCCGCCCCATCTTCAATGCAATATTCGGAATGGCACTGGTGAGATTGCAATTGCCGGTGCGTTCGCCGTAACCGTTGATCGTGCCTTGCACCTGCGTGGCACCCTGCTCCACCGCCGCCAAAGCGTTAGCCACGCCGAGGCCGATATCATTGTGTGTGTGGATACCGATGGGGCACGCCAGCACCGCGCGAGCCTCAGCGGTGATGGCCGCCACTTCGCTGGGCAACGTGCCGCCGTTGGTATCGCACAACACCACAAAATCCGCCCCCGCCGCTTCCGCTGCCTTCCACGTGGCCATTGCGTATTCCGGATCATCCTTAAATCCATCCAGCGCGTGCTCGGCATCATAAATAACTTTGCGACCGTTCTTTTTCAGGAACGCAATGGTGTCAGCGATCATCGCGATGTTTTCGGCGGGCGTGGTGCGCAGCACTTCTTTCACGTGCAATAACCATGTCTTGCCAAATATGGTCACCACCGGCGTCTTGGCATCAATGAGCAGTTTTACCTGCGGATCGTCCTTCGCCTTCACTTTTTTGCGGCGTGTTGAGCCAAAGGCCGCAATCTGCGCGTGCTTCCATTTGCGCTTGGCCGCTTGCTTAAAAAACTCAATATCCTTCGGATTACTCCCCGGCCAGCCGCCCTCCACATAATGCACACCAAAGGCGTCGAGCCGCTCGGCCACGCGGAGTTTGTCCGCTACCGAGAAACTCACGCCTTCGCCCTGCGTGCCATCGCGCAGTGTCGTATCGTAGATTTCAATCAGTCCCTTGCTCATCACCTCCCGCAAAGCGGGAGGCGAGTTCTACGCCAAAGGCACTTTGCTTGCAAACCTCAAACGGGTTGTTTCCAGCGGATTACGCCGGAAAACTCGCCGTACGCGTGGGAGGAAACTCCAGCCGACCTTGCACCGGCCGCGGCACGGGCGGGGCATCTTCTGCATTGATCATCTTGCGGATTTGATCAAACCACCAATCCGCTCGTGCCACCCGCCGCCGTCTGCGCGGCAGTGCCTTGCGAATGGTGTTGCGATCAAAACCCAGCTCCAGTTGTTTGTTCAGTTCATTGTACATTTTATTCTCCTTGGTTCGTGTTCAAACTCTGCGCTGAGCCTCTCACGGGGCATAGGACATTTACTGTCCTACATAAAATTTAATTCTCAAATACATTGATTCACTGTTCAGCACGGAATAAAATTATGCTTTGCCTAGGTCATTAAAAAATTAAATACCCATAGATATGTTTCCCCACAAATTAATCCGATTTTGTTTATCCATAATCTGGCCCCTTATCCTTGTCATTAATGTGCCCAAGATGGAGGCGGCTCCTGCAAATCTTTCATTAAAGAAAGGTGACCGCATTACATTGGTAGGAGCGGGCATGGGTTCTCGCATGATTCACTACGGGCATCTTGAAACAGAACTTTATCTGCGTTTCCCTTTAAAGGACTTAACCCTCCGAAACTTGTGTGATGAAGGGAATACCCCGGGGTTTCGCCCGCATCCTGGTCGAGGGCAAGGAGGCCAGTATGCCTTCCCGGGGGCACAGGAGTTGATCAGCCAAAAACTCAAGGCAGGGTCCGGCCCTAACGGCCACTTTGAAACGTCCGACCAATGGCTAACCCGTTTAAAGACCGATGTAATTATTGCCTTCTTTGGTTTTAATTCTTCCTTTGATGGAGTTGGCGAGCTTGATCGGTTCAAGAAGGAGCTTGATGCATTCCTAAAACACACGCTGGCGCAGAAATATAATGGGGAGAGTGCTCCCCGTCTGGCCTTGGTTTCTCCCACTGCCGTGCAGGCCATCAAGGGAGTCACCGATGGAGTCCAGCAGAACACCAACCTCATTCTTTACACTGAGGCTATGCGTGCGGTGGCCCGCGAAAACAACGTGCTTTTCGTGGATGCCTTTAGTCCGTCCAGTCAATGGTACTCAGACGGTAAGGCTCACACTGTCGATGGAGCTCTACTAAACGGGTTGGGATACCGCAAACTGGCGAGTCTTCTGGTCGATTCTCTTTTTCAGGAAGAAAACCCATCAGGAAATCTGCGTTCGGCCGTTCACAAAGCGGTCATGGATAAAAACTTCTATTGGCAGAATGACTTTAAGGTTCCCAATGGCGTCCACGTATATGGGCGTCGTTATAATCCCTTTGGCCCAAAGAATTATCCCTTTGAGCTCAAGAAGACTCGCGAGATGACTGAAATTCGCGATCAGGCAATCTGGGCGACTCTAAAAGGGAAGGCTTTTGATGTGAAAGCTGCTGATGCCAAGACATCAAAACTACCGGCAGTGCAAAGCAACTATCGGCCGGGAGGCAAGAATGGTAATGTTAACTATAATCCCGGCGAGGTTACCCAAACCAAGATTCAGGTTGCTGATGGATATAAGATAGAGCTCTTTGCCGATGAAGGGCGTTTTCCAGATTTGGCTAACCCCGTGCAAATGGCCTTTGATAACAAGGGACGGCTCTGGGTTGCGACCATGGCCAGCTATCCACATTACCGAATTGGGGATCCTCATCCCAAGGATAAACTGATCATTTTTGAGGATACCAATAATGATGGCAAAGCAGACAAGCAGATTAATTTCGCCGACGACCTACATATTCCAATTGGTTTTGAAATCTCTCACGACGGGGTTTACGTGTCCCAAAGCGGAAGCCTTGTGCGGTATAAAGACACCAATGGCGACGACCGCTATGATATCAGGGAGGTAGTGCTTTCCGGGTTTGATGATCACGACACCCACCACGCCATCTCAGCGTTCTGCGCCGACCCTTCCGGTGCCTTTATCATGTGTGAAGGCGTGTTTCTTCACAGCAATGTGGAGTCGGTATTTGGTCCGCAACGCGGAACCAATGGCGGATTTTTCCGGTACAGTCCGCAGCGCAAAACAATCATCCGCTACTCTCAGTTCAGTATCCCCAATCCTTGGGGAGTTGCCTTTGACAACTATGGGCAGGATCTTTTCCTTCATACATCAGGCACAAGCTTGTCCTGGATGCTTCCCGGGTCAGTCAAGGCACGGTATGGAGCTAATTTAAAGGCCCCCAACATTATTACTTCTAATAATGTTCGTCCGACCTCCGGTGTGGAATTTGTTTCCAGCCGGCATTTCCCTGATGAAGTTCAGGGGGATGTTATAATCAACAACAACATTGGCTTTCTCGGGGCCAAGCAGCACAAGATAATCGATAAGGATCCGGGCTTCACAACTGAGTTCCGACACGACCTGTTTATTTCCAAGGACCTTAACTTTCGCCCCACGGACTTGGAGTTTGCTCCGGATGGGTCACTTTATGTGGTCGATTGGCACAATGCTTTGATCGGGCACATGCAGCATAATGCACGGGATCCCAATCGTGACCACGCTCATGGCCGTGTCTACCGCATCACCTACCCATCCCGCCCTTTAGTAAAGCCGGCAAAAATTGCTGGGGCAGCCATTACCCAGTTGCTGGATAACCTTAAGCTCCACGAGTACCGTTCGCGTTACCGGACCCGAAGGGAGTTGCGCGGCAGAGATGCAGACACGGTGGTAAAAGCCACGCGTGCCTGGGTAAAGAACTTGCCGAAAGATGCAGATGAACGCCTGAAGCTGGAAGCCTTGTGGGTTACGTGGGGTGCCGGGCAAACTGATGTAGCACTCTTAAAACAATTACTTGGCTCTGGAGATCACCGCATTCGTTCCGCAGCAGTCCGCGTTTTGCGCTTTAACCTCAAGCAGGTAAAGAATCACAAGGAGCTACTTGCCAAGGCGGCAACCGATTCCCACGGGCGGGTGCGCATGGAGGCAACAGTGGCGGCATCTTTCCTTGGTAAAAAAGATGGATTAGAAGTTTTGGCAGCAGCGGAGCCCAAAGGGATTGTTCGCACCTACAAGCAAACCATGGATTTCGCCAAAGGCGTACTTGAAAACACCCCCGTACCTCCTGCCGTTCATAGGTCACGGCTTCAACCTCCGGCACATCTCTCCAAGGCGGATGCAAAACTCTATGTCCTGGGCGAGGAAGTTTATAATCGGGATGCCCACTGCGCCACCTGTCACCAACCCAATGGCAAGGGCTTGCCGGAATCGGGAGTCCCCCCATTGGCTGGCACATCATGGTCAAATGGAGACCCGGAGCGTTTAATCAAACTGACTCTCAAGGGGCTGCTTGGGCCGATTGAAGTGCAGGGCAAAAAATATCCGGGGCAGGTGCCGATGACCCCCTTTGAAGCACTATTGAATGATGAGGAAATTGCTGCCGTGCTTACCTTTGTTCGTAATTCCTATGGGAATGAAGCCTCAGTGATCAGCCCTGCGCAGGTATCTCGTGTACGCAGTTCGGTAAAGGATATGAGGGGACTCTATAACCCGGCCGATTTACTGAAGGAACATCCGCACAACAAATAGATCTTCATTAGGTTCGAGTCCAAAAACCACGCAACCCTTGTGGCCCTCGACGTGGCCGTGAAGGGTGAAGACAGGACGTGGCAATGTGGATTACGCTCAGGCGCTTGGGGACATTCACCGCACACTCGATAAGAGACGCAAGGAATGACCAGCCAACAGTTACTGGAGCGCGTGGTTGAGCTTGCTGCCAAATGCCGTGATGAGGGAATGGGTGGAGCCGAGTTTGTTTCTACGGTGGCCTACGGCTTGGGCCACGTCAGTCAGTTCAGCGCCCCTAACAAGGACGCGGTTATGGACCTGATTGAGACGGCGGTGACGGAGGCTTACGCGGAAGAGAGGGTGGGTTAGTCCTTCTTGTAGCTGTGGTTGATTTCACACTTGAGCAACGCCTTCCTT
>JAPKEI010000147.1 GCA_028872685.1 Verrucomicrobiota bacterium
AACCGCCTCCGCCACGGGGACGTTTTCGCGGCCACCCTCAGCACGCAGCGTGAATTCCACGTTGCCCTCTTTGAGCGAGCGCTCGCCCACGCTCACGCGCACGGGAATGCCGATGAGCTCGGAGTCTTTGAATTTCACACCCGGGCGCACGTCGCGGTCGTCCATCAGCACTTCCACGCCAGCAGCGGTCAGTTCATCGTAAATGGATTGGGCGGTTTTCATCACTTCACCCTCGGGCGCGATGTCGAGCACGGTGAGGCAAACCTGCCAAGGCGCAACCGCTTGCGGCCAAATCACGCCGTGCTCGTCGTTGCCGCATTCGATAATCGCCTGCAACGTCCGCGTAACGCCAAGCCCGTAACAGCCCATCACGAAGGGATGTTGTTTACCGTCTTCCGCGAGGAAATTAGCGTCGAGCGCCTCGGCGTATTTAGTGCCGAGCTTGAAGACGTGCCCTACCTCGATGGCGCGCTGAATCTTCAACGGATGGCAGCTTTCGCTCAATTCACCTTCGCGCACCGTGCGGAGGTTAGCCCATTTAACATCCGGCAAATCGCGCGCGACTTTTACATTGCGAATATGAAAGCCGTCTTCATTTGCGCCCGTTGTCATCCCGGCCGCGTTGCGCAGTTGTTCATCAGCAAACACGGGGACATCTTTCACGCCCACCGCACCAAGACTGCCGGGATATGCACCGAGTGCGGCATGGATTTCCTCTGCTTCCGCCGCCCGGAAAATTGCTGTGCCGAGCGCGCCGCACAGTTTGGCTTCGTTAATCTGGTCGTCGCCGCGCACCAACGCGATGACCGGTTTATCTTCAGCGATAAACACGAGCGTTTTAATCTGAGCTTCTGCGGCGACGTTATACGGCGCTTGCGCAAGATTCTCGATGGTCTTCACCTTCGGCGTGGCGAACTTCTCCAATTCCCCTGTACACTCACTCGGGGTCGTGGTGATCGCGCCTTGGCTGTTTGCCTTCTCAAGATTAGCGGCATACGAGCCGTCTTCCGTGTACGCCACTTCGCTTTCGCCTGTGGGCGCGGGCACCATGAATTCATGCGAATGTTTGCCGCCCATCACACCGGTATCCGCCTCCACCGGAAACGCCGTCACGCCGCAACGCTTGAAAACCTGCACGTACGCGTCGTACATTTTTTGATAACTGACCGTTGCCGCTTCATCGGAAACATCGAAGCTGTACGCGTCTTTCATAATGAACTCGCGCGCGCGCATCAGCCCAAAACGCGGGCGAATTTCATCCCGAAACTTGGTTTGAATCTGGTAAAAATTGATGGGGGCCTGCCGATACGACTGCAGCTCCGTCGAGGCCAGCGTGGTGATGACCTCCTCGTGCGTGGGGCCAAGCAGCCATTCGCGGTTTTTGCTATCGCGCACTTTAAAGAGGACATCTGCCGCTTGCTCGTATCGGCCGCTGGCCTTCCAGATTTCCGGCGGCTGCACGGCAGGCATCAATACTTCCAGCGCGCCCGCGCTATCCATTTCCTCGCGGACGATGGCTTCGATCTTTCGCAGAACCCGAACGCCCGACGGCAGAAACGTGTACAACCCACCGGCTAATTTGCGCACCAAACCGGCACGTAACAAAAGTTGATGAGAAGGAATCTCCGCCTCGGCGGGGGCTTCCTTCAATGTGGGAATGAACGTTTCGGTCCAGCGCATGCGGCAGTGATAGCGGAGAGTGGGCGCGACGGCAACCTTGCCCTACTTTACCGTGTTGCAAAGGGAAGCCATATCGCCGATGCGCACCTCGAGGCGATCGCCGCTTTCGATGGGCCCCACCCCGCTCGGCGTTCCGGTGAGAATGATGTCCCCGGGCAGAAGTGTCATGTTCGTGGAAATGAAGCTCACCAGGTGAAAACAGTCAAAAATCATTTGTTCGGTGTTTGAATTTTGGCAAAGCTCACCATTCCTGAATAGCTGAATGGTCAGGTTCTTCGGGTCCGCCTTGGTTTCGATATACGGCCCCAACGGGGTGAATGTATCAAAGCTCTTGGCGCGCGCCCATTGGCTTTCGCTTTGTTGAATGTCGCGATCACTAATATCCTGCGCCGATGTGTAGCCAAAAATGTAGCGTCCGGCGGCTTGCGGGGCAACGTTACGCACTCGGCGACCAATCACGATAGCCAATTCGGCCTCGTAATCATTGCGGTGACTGGGAAAGGGCAAATGAATTTTGCCGCCATCGGGGATCAATGAAGCGGGAGCCTTAAGCCAAAAGAGTGGCTGCGTGGGGGGCTTAAGGTTGGACTCGCGCGCGTGATCTGCGTAATTGAGCCCCACTGCAATCACCTTGCTCGGCTCAACCGGTGTCAGCGTTTTGATGCTACGCGTGGGCGTGATGCCGCGTTTGGCGAAGGAAGGCGAACCGAAAACATCGCCCTTCAGTTTGTAAAGTTTACCGTCAACAACCTTGGCGTAAAAGATGTCATCTCCTTTTTGGAACCGTCCGATAGCTGCCATATGTGGAGTTATTAACAGTCAGGCCCCACGTCCGCAAGCCAAAAACATTGTAATTTCAGGCAAATAACGGGTAAATTTTGGCCTTGAGATTCCGTGTCATAATTGCAGTTTCAGTGTTTCTAGCCCTGCCCGAACCTTTGTTCGCTGCCGAAAAGGAAATCACGTGGAACGCATTTCGCAAGCACCTAACCTTGGACGTGCGAAACACGTCATTGGTTGAGGTGCTCGGCGGTATTCAGCGCGAAACTGGCTGGCAAGTACGGATGCAAACGGGTCTTAATCGGCCTGTTTCGGTGAAGTTTAAACCCAAGCCCGTGGAAGACGCATTGCGGTTTCTGCTAGGCGACCTTCATTACACACTCAGTGCGCGCCCCGGCGAACCCGGAAAACTGGAGGTTTACCTAGCTAATACCATAGCTGAAACCGAGCCGATGGCAGAACCGGTTTCCAAACCGAGGGTCGCCCCCAACCAACTCGCCGTCATCTTTCGCCCTGGACAAGACGCAGCCGCGTTGGCCAAACGCTTTAATGCTGACCTACTGGGTTTCATTAAAATCGCCAACGTGGCGCAACTCAAATTTACCGACCCCCGCGCCATGGCCGCTGCGCGTCAGGCGATGGCTGAGCTGGGCGTCACGGATATAATTGATGACGTGCACTTATACCCTCGCCCCGCCGCGCCCGTTTTGGTGGCAGGTGGCACGGGCGTGATGCCCGTGTCCGTGCGCCCGGAAGAAGTGGACACAAAAGGCCAGCTTATCATCGGCCTCATTGACACCGCCGTGCAACCCGCCAGACTTGACCAACCCGGATTCCTCTTGCCCGCACTTTCAATGGCCGATCCCTTCACGCCCCCGAACCACGCGCCCACCCACGGCACATCAATGGCCGGGATTATTTTGCGCGGCTTGGCTAATAAAGATTTAGGCGTGCAAAACAGTCCCGTGCGAATTTTGCCGGTGGATGTGTTTGGCGCTAACACAAACGCCAACTCATTCAATATCGCCAACGGCATCACCGAGGCGGTGAACAATGGGGCCACAATCATTAACCTTAGCCTCGGGAGCTATCAAGCCAGTCCGCTGCTTCAGCGCATCATCACCACGCATCATAAAAATGGGGTGCTCTTCGTGGGCGCCGCCGGCAACGAACCGGTCACCACGCCGCATTTCCCCGCCGCCCATCCGCAAGTGATGGCCGTTACCGCCACGCGCCCCAACGGTGAGCTGACAGCATACGCCAATCGCGGCAATTTCATCGATGTCGCCGCGCGTGGAACGCATCCGGTGCGATTTGGCAAGCGCACCTACGCCGTCACCGGAACTTCAGCATCCTCGGCTTATGTGAGCGGACTTGCCGGCGGACTGGCCTCGCATCACCAAAAGAAGCCCAGAGAAATCCGTGAGTTAATTATTGAAAACCGCCCTTTCGCCCCACCCAAACCGAAGGAGGAAAAGAAAGATTAACGTCGGCGCTCAATACGCACGGATACCAGGCGTGTTTGAGGCAGTATGAACTTCTTCACCTCGACCCGCACGCAATTCGGCTGGAACTTTGCAAGTACCAGCGCTGCCACTTCCTCTGCAAGTTTCTCGATCAACCGCCATTCACCGGCTTCTGCCATTTTTGTGAGAGCCATCGTCACCGCATAGTAATCAATCGTGTCACCAATTGCATCGGCCGTGGCGGCTTCGGCAAAGTCGTGCTCCATTTCGACAGTGAACAAAAGTCGCTGTGGAGATGCGCGTTCCTCGTCAGGCACGCCCACACGGGCGTGTACTTCGAGATCAGCAATGGTGATGGTATCATCCATTGGCAGAAACTGGCGCGGGCCATTCCATTCCGGATTCCTTCAATATTCTCCCCAACTCGCCCAAGTGTTCCACGATGAGTTCCGGCTCTGCTGCCTCCAGCTGTTCGCGGGAATTGTAACCGGTCAACACGGCGCAAGAATGAATACCGCCCGCATGAGCGGTTTCCACATCATGCTGCATGTCGCCAATGAACATCGTTTCCTCGGCAAGTAAATTTTGTTCTTTGAGAATTTGGGCTATACGCACTCGCTTATCCATCACGCGCACATAAGCATGATCAAAATCAAACGCAATGCGCGCAGACTGTTCGCGGTAATGATCCGGATGAATGGTGCTCAGCAAAAAAGTGCGCAAGTGCTTTGATTTGCAAAAGCTAAAAAACTCCTGTGCAAATGGCAGCAATTCGATGGTTTTTTGCTCGTCAGCAAAACTAAGTTTGTACCATTCCTCCAGTTGTTCCAAAGGCACTCCAGGTGTAACGCGTTCGTAGAATTCATCGAAGGGTAAACTAAACTCCGCGCGAAACTCCTCAAGGCTCATTTCCGGGTAACCGGATTGGGTAAAGGTGTAATTGGTAGCACGCCACACCGCAGGCAAATCATTCACCAAAGTCCCGGACCAATCAAACAACACGTTACGAATCATCCCTCCTCCTTTTCATTCGCCTCCGAACCCACATCTTCCGCCGGTTTCGCGCGCAAATTGATGCGTTTAGGGCTCTCCTCTACTTGAGGTTCACCTTCAATCCCCTCTTCGTGGACCGCCTTACCTCGCAGGTTGATTTTTCTGAGGGGCTCCTCCTCAACTTCCTTTTCCCGAAGCCCCGCCTCAGCAACAAGTGCAGCCTTGTCGGCTGGCTTCAACAAAAACGCGGCGACGATAGCCGCCACCACTGCGATAGCGGCACAAATGAAATACGGCAATCGGATGGACACATCCAATAATCCCAACGCAATCAACGGCCCAATGATCCGCGCGAGGCTGCCAATGCTTTGGACGACCCCCATCACCTCTCCCTGTTCATTGGGGCCTGCGTTGAGGGAAATCAACCCGTAAGTTGGCGCGCGGTACACACTAGAGCTGACGGAGAACAAAGCTAATGCACCGAGCAGTAAATAAAAGTGCGGCGCATTCGCGAGAGGTAGCCACGCAAGGCTGACCCCCAACAAAGCAAGACCGACAACGATTAACCATTTTTCGCCCAGCCAGTTTACAAGGGGCCCAATGAATTTGCCCTGGATGATAGCTCCAATCAGGCCACAAAATACGAGCATGTAATAGGCGATGGTCCGCGTATAATCGATGGTGGCTATTTTGCCGTTTGATGGAGCAATCTCCCTGTTCTCAAAGGTGATCCGACCGCTCTTGGGCGCGTTAATGACATTGGTGTTCGTAAGCGTGACTAGGGTACAAATGGGTTCACCTCGTCGCACTTCTTCACCCGAAACCACGTGCCAATCTTGAACCCAGGTCAAGGGTTCATCAACATTCTGCACGCGAACATCTTGTTTGAAGCTAAATGTGCCAGGCGATTCTTTGGTACCGGTGAAGGCCACCACAAAGGTGGACTCAAAACAGGTGAAACAAAATGTGGCCAAGAAAAACACGCCCATAAGACAAGCGAGCTGCTTACGCTTCAAGATTCGGGTGATTTGTTGTAGGCGCGGTGGTGGCGGAGCAGGATCACTCTCAGGCCGCCGGCTTTCTCCCAGAACAAAATACGCCAAAATCAGGTTGAGCCCACAAATAGTTGCCGCCGTCCAGCCTGGGCCAGTGACGCCAAACCATTCTGCGCTCAGCGCGCCTAACGCCGGCCCCACAATAAAACCCAAACCGAATGCCATGCCGATCAGCCCCATGCGCTTAGAGCGGTCTTCCGGCGAGGACACATCGGCGATATACGCACTGGCTACCGAGAGGTTGGCCCCACAAACACCCGCCGCCATGCGCGAGGCGAGCAAGCCCCATAGCGATTCATAATAACACGCCAGCGCAAACAAGATGTACGAGATGCACGCGCCCGCAGTGCTGATGAGTAACACGGGGCGGCGCCCAATACGGTCGGAAAGGCGCCCCCACCACGGAGCGAAAAGAAATTGCATCAACGAATACGAGGCCACGATGAGGCCGGCGATAATTCCCGCTGCGCCATAAGTTTTCGCGTAGAGCGGCAGCACAGGCAGCACGATCCCGAAACCAATCAGGTCGATGAATACGGTTAGGAAAATAACCAACAATGATGCTTTACGTGCCATGCGAGACGGGCGGGACGTTAGCGCGCAATAGCCCTGCGGGAAAGCAAAACCGATCAGACTTTTTCAGGCTCGACGGAAGCCGTCCCGTAAAGCCATTGCCAGCGGAACAACCCGTCGTCCATGCGCCCGTTCTTGTTCTTCCAGCAAGGCCAATCGCTCGGCATTCAACGGCGCCAACCGCCGCGCCATCACAGCCTGCATCAGGGATTCCTTGCTTCCGAAGTGGTAATGCACTGCTGCCAAGTTCACCTTAGCGCTGCTGATTATTTGGCGCA
>JAPKEI010000148.1 GCA_028872685.1 Verrucomicrobiota bacterium
TAATCCATGCGCCTCGAGCGATGGGATGGGTGCGCTTGGGTCCCGCGGTCATGCTGAGCATGGCTGCGCTGGTGATGATACCTCCATAACGCTCATCGGTTGCCGGCATACGCTTGAATGCCCGCGACCGCATCTTGCCCCGCAACTGGTCGTCAAACCGACGCTGCGCATCCGCTCGATGTTGTTTCACATCCCTCGGTTTGGGAGCCTTCTTGAGCTGGTCTTCCAGTTGCTGCACTTGCTTGGCGACCGCCACCCTACCCTGCGAAATCTCCCTGCGCACTTTCGCTAACTCCGGCGCGATGGACAGGTAATATTTCACCAACACCTGCTTTTGATCCTCTGTCCGCTCGGAGGCTGTTACTTGCAGCACCGCCACCACCGGCCCAGGCAAGGGAACCGACTGCGTCTTGAAATAGAACCCATAGCCACCACCCCCGTTGGAAATTTTCATTAACAGCGTGTTTTCCCCCTCGAGCAGTTCCACACGCACCTTGTCCTGATCCGGCGCCACGCCCCGCGTGATTTTCTTCTCCGCGACCAGTTGACCGTTGAGCCAGAGCTTAAAACTGTCATCGCTGCCCAGCGAGAGTTCCAACGAGCGGGCCGACCTGGCCTGGATGGTCCGATAAATATACGTCGCGCAGTTGGCATGGTTTAGCGCGTGCACCTTACCGTCGACGTACTCTTTGACCTCGACCCATTTCTGGTCCCCATAGGTCTTTGCGAGATCGACCGCGGTTTCATCGATAAACGCCTTGGCGTGAGCGTTGTCCAACGTACCGCCGGCAAACGGTCCGATACGTTTCCAGGTAGAAAGAGTCACGGCCTCGTCGACAAGCTTCGCCTGGGTCTCTTCCCAGGCAGTCTGTCCAGCGGCCAGATCCACGGCTACCCGTTTCTCTTTAATGGGATCCACCATGGCCCGGTCCAGACCGACCAGTTCCTCCCTCACCCTGGTCAACGAAGCCTGCAGGTCCCTGATCACCTCGTTGCGTTGCTTGTTTTCTTTCGTGATCCGCACTTCGTCGACCGGCTCTGGCTCAAGCCGGGTCTTGTACCAATCCTCCAGGAAGCTGCTCTGGTAGCCAAACGCCGGCGTGATGAGTTCAACGATTGGGCGATCTTCAATAAATACGGCATCGAATAACAGCAGCGGTTCCATCAACATCTGCAAACTGGCCGGGTTGTTTTTATCCAGACTGAAGAACCTGTGTTTCTTGGGGTCCGGCGTCGCCGCCAGAACGTTTTCGAGCTGCATCCATTGTGAGGGGAAGGTATCCAAAAACCGCTCGATCTTGGCATCGGCCATCATCCGATTGATGGTCTTGTTCAAGACCTCAGGATTGGACAGCTCACCACTTTTCGCCAAACCCAAGAGCTCCAAGTCCGGACTACTGGCCCAAAAGAAAAAGGAGAGGTTTGAGGCCAGTGTAAATAAATCCGCTTTTTCATTTGCCGATCCATATCGATAAAGAAACATGGGTGAGGACAAGGCAGCCGACGCAACTTTTTTCATGCTGCCGGTAAACGGGAGTCCCTGTTTAATTTTGGACAGGGTGTAGGTTGTGTAACGCTCCAGCACCTCACGATCAACCGGCCGTCGAAAAGCGCGCAATAGAAACGGCCCAAGTCGCTTCCGGACTTCCGCCTCCATGTTGGCGTCAGCAGCTGGTTCCTTGAAGAACTCGTTCCAAATCCCCACGTTACCTTCGTTGAAGTCCGGACTTTCCAGGATGGAAACACTCAGTCGCAGAAAGGCGTCCAGCAATAACGGCGACAAGGTCAGTTGATTGGCCTGATTATCGAACCCGTGGGATGCACGCAAATCTTTTGGAAATGCACGTACGCCCTGCAGTCCTGCTTTCGGCTTCAAGGCAAAGGATGACACGTTGACTCGATCGGGCATTTTCTTGGAATGCAGATAATTTTCCTGTCGCGTCATCAGTTTTTCCGGCAACCCAAACACGTCACGATTTAACCCGAATAAATCCCGAACTGCGTTGTTGTACTGAAATCGGTTTAAGCGCCGGATGCGCGAGTGTTTCACCTTGGATCCGGTTGTCGCTGCTCGCAGCTGCGTCTTTAATACGGCGAGTAGTTTTACCCGCTCCACCTCGCTCAGCTGCAGCTCATCCTCAGGGGGCATGTCAACCGCATCGATGACCTCGATTAGTTCCTTGATTAACTCAGGCTTCGCCAAAAACTGTTTCGCCGTTGCGATCTCCTTGAGATTGATCTTCCCCTTTACCTTTTTTTCGCCGTGGCACTTGATGCAATTCCGGGCAAAGAGAGGTTTGAGGAACTGATTGAATTCATCGGCGGCGCGACATTCAGGCACCAGTCCAACCAGCAGAAATATTAAGCAACTTCCGCGCATTAACCGTTTGGAAAGCATGGGCAACCTTAGGTCCACAAATCGGAGATGACGCCCGTGCTGTCCGCGTAGGAATCCATCTCCACCCCCATCAGTTTCGCCAACGTGAGCCACATATTGGAATTAAGGGTGCCACTTTTGGCCTGGATGAAACGACCTTGCTTCACCTGACCCTGACCCCCACCGGCTAAGATCAGTGGCAGATCATAATACTGATGGGTGGAACCATCACCGAGGGCGGCGCCGTAAGTGACCAACGAGTTATCCAGCATCGTACTGCCATCGGACTCCTTTATCGCCTTCATGCGCTTCAGGATGTAGGCGTATTGCTGCATGTGAAAGATGTCGATTTTCTGCACATTCAGATAACCCTTACCCTTCTGGTTGTGGGTAAAGGTGTGATGATTTACTGGATTGTCAAAAACGCCCTCGTATCGCAAGGAAGCTTCCCACCGCTCAGGGCCCACCATAAATGTGCAGATATTCGTGATCCCCATCTGAAAGGCCAACAGCATTAAATCGGCCTGTAGTTTAATATACTCACCCCTAGGCAAAATTTCGTTTTTCGGTTCTTTAATGTCGGCGTTCGAAATCAACTTTTGCAGTTTCGCAATTCTAATTTCAATGTCGCGAATCATCCCCATGAACTCGTCCATTGTCTCTCGATCTTCCCGCGGCAGATTTTTTGAAAGCGCCTTAGCATCCGCCAGCACTAGATCCGTAACATCGGCAAGATGAGTCCGATAACTGTCAGCCAGAAATAATCGATCATAGAGCTTTTTCGGGTCTTTGATCGAAGGCGCAATCTTATCGGGTCCATACCATGAGATATTATTAAAATAAATCGACTCTTTGCCCGCCGTGAAACCGTTGCAGCTAATCTCCAACGTTTTAAACACCGTGGACAACCCCACCTTGTCGCCAATCACCTGATCCAAGCTTCTTCCATTAGGATGTTTAATGCCCTGTTCAGTCGCCTGTGCCGGTGAAAGACTTGTGAGATAGCACGACGCTCCCTGTGCGTGTACATCCTGCCCATTCTTAAATGTACGATCCAATCCAGTGACCAACGAAATATCCTTCGTGTGATCGGCCAAGGGCTGCATGGTCGAGGTCAGTTCCAGCGGATAGATGCCCGGCTTATTCTGTTTACGTTCCTGGTTCTTGGTTTTGTCGGCATTAAACCCGCCAACAAATTTTGGCGACACCCCTTCCTCCTCACCTGGGAAAAAACAACGGCGTACGAGCCCATTGGGAACATACATGATGACCAGCTTCTTACTCGGCTTATCCTTCTTTTTGGGCGCGCCTAATACATCAGCAAACGAATGCAAAAAAGGTAATGTCAGCACCGCCCCTTTGGTTTTCAGAAACTTTCTTCTCGAGATACTCATTTGGTTTTATCCTGCAAAAATTTCAAACTGAGAAATTATAAGTCCGGCAAATTTCACGGAGTGATCCTAGCAAAAACGAGTGCAGATGCCCATTCCTCAGTTCGACGTAGGCAAGGTTGATTTCTTCAAGCGATTTGGCTACGCAATCACGTCCTGAATGACACCACCGTGCACATCGGTGAGGCGTAGGTCGCGGCCGCCGTGGCGGTAGGTGAGTTCCTCGTGGTCTACGCCAAGCAGGTGTAGGACGGTGGCCCAGAGGTCGTAAACGTCACATTTATTTTCGGTGGCATGATAACCAAGCTCATCGGTGGCACCGTACACCGTGCCGCCCTTGGCACCTCCGCCGGCCAGCCAGACGCTGTAGCCGTAGGGATTATGGTCGCGCCCGTTGGCGCCTTGTGAGAAAGGTGTGCGCCCAAATTCTCCGGCCCAGATCACCAGCGTATCTTTGAGTAAGCCGCGTCCTTTGAGATCCTTGAGTAGCCCGCCGATGGGCTGGTCCACCTGTCTAGCCATGTTTTCGTGGCCGCCCTTGAGGTTGCCATGTTGATCCCACGGGTTGGGTGCCTGACCACCCCCCATCTTTTCCGGTAGGCAGCTTAATTCCACAAAACGCACACCGCTTTCCACCAGTCGCCGTGCCAGCAGTGCCTGATGTCCGTAGGCTGCGGTGACGCCATTGGGCGAATCCATACCGTACATTTTCTTGGTGGCCTCGGTCTCACCACTCAAATCGCACAGTTTCGGCACAGCCGACTGCATACGGTAGGCCGTCTCGTAATTGCGCACAGCGGCTTCTACGTCATTGTTTCCGCCAATGCTTTTCACAAAATCTGTATCCAACCCCTTTACGAATTCGAGTCGGGAACGCTGCGCGGCATCGGTTTCACGCGGCTGAATGTTGAGGACGGCAGGTTGCTTATCGCCCACAATGATGGAGCCCTGATTTTCGGCCGGCAAATAACCGTTGCTGAATAACCCCACACCACCGTGTGGTACTCTGGCTCCCCCAGCCTGCAAGACCACAAAGCCGGGCAGGTTCTGGTTCTCTGTGCCCAGTCCGTAGGACATCCACGCGCCGGCGGTGGGATGGCCCATGAACGGGAAGCCCGTGTGAAAAGCATAGTTGCCCTGTGCGTGTTCGTTGACCTTGCTGGTCAAAGACCGAATCACGGCTAATTCATCCGCACTTTCGGCTACAGTAGGAAAGAGGCTGCTAATAGGTAGACCGCTTTGACCGTACTGCTTGAATTCAAATGGCGAAGCCATGATGTTCCCGTTGTTGTTGAACTGGGTGCGCTCCACCTTTACAGGCATCGGTTTGCCATGCAGCTCCTTGAGCTTGGGCTTGGGGTCAAACGTATCCACATGCGATGCACCACCCGACATGTAACAGAGAATTACGTGTTTCGCGCGTGGCTTGAAATGAGGTTTCTTCGATGGGGAGGCAAACGCTGGGCTGGCCATCAGCCCCTGCAACGCCATCAGGCCAAAACCCGTGGAGCACTGCGCCAGCATCTCACGCCGAGAGAGAATCTTGGGGATGTTCATTATTGGATGTAGATAAATTCCTTGAGATTAAACATTGCCTGCGCGAGGTCTCGCCATGGATCAGGAGAAACGGATCCGACTTTTTGCAAGGCGCTCATCTCAGCATTCAGTTTTTCCAATGAGGTATTCAACCCCTTGAGTTGTTTGCGCTGGGAGTCGGTCATTGCGGCGAGCATTTCCTTTTCAGAAATGTAATTGGGATTGCCGCCGGCCGAGGCAAGAATTTCACTGGCCTCCAATGCGCGATCGTACAGGTGTGCTTTCAACACTTTGCCGGCCAGCATGCGGCTATTTCCAGCACCGGTACCGTGGCGCAAACCAAAGATCACCTCAGTGTCGCCAGCGCTAAACGGCTGCAGACCCATCTTGTACGGGCGACCGTAAGGTTTACCATCACGATACCCGATAATGGTGCCATCACTGTTGTAAACGATGGCCACGTGTACGGGACGTTGCGCGGCTTCTTTCTCGGCAGGCCCATTCATGCTGAGTGTGCGTTTAAAACTATTGCTGCCTGCCATCCAGTGCCCGGCCTGTTGCTCGCCAAAGACAATTGCATCGAAGATCACGCCATTGCGTGTCTGTAGGCTCATCACGCCTCCTCCACGTTGGTTGAGGGTGTTCAACTGTACCCACGCCTCAAGAGTCTTGACGCGAAACGCCTTGGTGAGTGGCACGCTTCGGGCAAACGCACTACGGCCATTAAGTACAAGTGCGCCGTTCTCCACCTTAGCCCCACCCTGCAGGCTCAAGTCCAGTTTACCAATCTGGTCTTCTGTCCCCTTGCTGAAATTCCACGCGGCAAATGGCTTGGGACCGGTTGGTTTTGGTTTTTCATTCTCCTTCTTGCGCGCGTTCAAAAGTCGCTTACGAACAGGTTTGCGAATAGCGGTTATATTTGAGTTAGCAGCGTTGAGTCGTTCGCGCACGTCCTTCATTTTTTCTTGCGCCTCCAATTGCCGACCGCCGTCGCTTTTCAAAAAAGTTTTCGCTGCAGTGATTTCTTGGTCGGATGGATCGCGGTTTAGAGTCAGTTGAAACAGGCTTCGGATTTGCGCCTCGGGCGTGGTGATCGTCTTGTCATTTCGCACACGATTGGCAAGTCGGTCGGCGAGGGAAATGACAAAGGGGTCGTTCATCAGCGTGAGCGATTGCGCGGGCACGTTGGTTTCATCGCGCCGACCCTTGGCGGTGGCAGGGACGGGCATATCAAACACGGAAAGGAACGGGTCAAGATTGTTGCGGATGACCCGCACGTAAATGCTGCGGCGGTTGGTGTTGAAGGCGTCCGAGCCGCCGAGCGGATTGCGGTCCAGCGAGCCGCTCGCTTGCAGCATTGCATCGCGAATGGCCTCGGCCTCGAGGCGGCGCAAGTGCGCGTGAGTGAGCAGGCGGTTATCCGGGTCGGCCTCGCGCGCAGTCGGCTCTCCGCGCGGTAGATCCATGCGATTAAA
>JAPKEI010000467.1 GCA_028872685.1 Verrucomicrobiota bacterium
GCGGGCGAGGTGTTGTGCCTTGGCGAATAAACAAAAAGGACTAGCGTCAAAACATCATGAGCGAATTTGAACTGAACCGCCGACAGGCTCTCGTTGCAGGGGGATTAGGCGTTGCTAGCATGGGCATGCCGGGTTCGGTGATGGGCAGCGATAAGCTCGACAAGTCAGGCAACGCGGTGTCGGCGGAGAAGTCGTGCATTTTTGTGCTGCTGTGCGGCGGGCCGAGCCACGTGGATACTTGGGACATGAAACCCAACGCGCCGGAGGCGTATCGGGGGCCGTACAAACCCATTTCCACCAAGGTGCCGGGCATGCGCATCAACGAGATGCACACGCGACTGGCAAAGCTAACTGACCAATTCACGCTCATCAATTCGATGACGCATCCGGGTGCCATTAGCAATCATTTCGATGCGATGCATAATCTGTTGAGCGGCCAGTCGGCGAAACGCGTGCAGGTGGGGGTGCCGGATGATCAGCCGTACTTGGGCTCATTCGTCGCCAAACACAAACCGAGCACCCGTAATATTGTTTCCAACGCGTGGCTGATTAAGTGCGTGGGCCGACCGGTTTTTTGTGCGCCAAATCTTGCGCTCGGGGGCTATCTCGGCTCGGCGTATGCCCCGGTGTTTGTGGGCTCCGAAAATAATCATCCGGCGATGTCCAGTTTTGACCCGCCAAAGATTTATGACCTAGGTGATGCTGATCGCCTCGCCCAACGCCGAAAGCTCCTTGGCAGCATCGAAAGCAATGCGCTGGATAAAGACGCCAAGGGCCGCGACTGGAGTGATTTGCGCGAGAAAGCTTACGATGCGATGACGCGACCCGAGGGACGTGAGGCGTTCAATCTCAACCGCGAGCCGGTGAAAGTGCGCGAGCGTTATGGCATGCATCCGCTTGGGCAGAACCTGCTGCTCGCTCGCCGTATGGTTGAGTCGGGCGTGCGCTTCGTGACCGTGAACGGCTGGGCTGGCCAATCGAGTGTTGGCAAGAAAGGACCACCCAGTAGTAGTTGGGATATGCATGGTGGCAACATGGGCATGGGCAATGCCTTCGGCAACGGCTCCTACGGTATGGGCTTCTGTCTGCCGCGTCTGGACCAAGCGTTGGCGGGGTTGTTCACCGATTTAAAGGAGCGCGGCATGATGGATAACACGTTGGTGGTGGTCACCGGCGAGTTTGGCCGCACACCGAAGGTTTTGACGCAGCAACCACCGGGCCGTCAGCATTGGCCGAAATGTTTTTCATCCATCATCGCCGGCTGTGGTATTGCCGGTGGCAATGTGTACGGTAAATCAGACAAGACCGGTTCGTACGTGACCAGCAACCCTGTCCGCCCTGAGGAACTGGCCGCCACCATTTACCACGCCCTCGACATCCCCCTCAACGAACCCCAAAACAACACTGGCATCGCCCGCCCGCTCACGACTGGCAAGCCCGTGCTGGATCTGTTCGGATAAAAGATTTTAGTGAAAAAATCTGCCGGCTCATGAATAGCGTGAATGGGTTGGCAATCCGGAGATGAGTTGATACAATTTCCTAATG
>JAPKEI010000149.1 GCA_028872685.1 Verrucomicrobiota bacterium
TGGGAACCGATCCTTGAGGTGGCCAAGCTCTTTGTTGCCATCTTTATATGTATGATTCCGGCGCTGTTAATTCTGAAAGCCGGCGTGGACGGCGGTCTCAAGCCCATCATCCTGATGGTACAGACGAGCACCAACGAACCCATCAACGCGATGTATTTCTGGCTCACCGGCATGCTCTCGAGCTTCCTCGATAATGCGCCGACGTATGTCGTATTTTTCAATACTGCCGGTGGTGACCCCACTTCATTGATGGGCGAAGGCGGAATGTTTGATTTATCGGTTGGCACCACCCTGTTGGCAATTAGCTGTGGCGCGGTGTTTATGGGCGCCAACACCTACATCGGAAACGCGCCTAACTTTATGGTAAAAGCCATTGCGGAAGAAAACGGAGTAAAGATGCCCAGCTTCTTCGGCTACATGGCTTGGAGCGCGGCGATTTTGATTCCGGTCTTCATCGTTGTTTCACTGTTCTACTTTTAGGAATGAAGTGCTGTCGGCGTCCAGCCGACAGCACTTGGCTCGACCTTCACCCTGCTTTGTGGCAAAACGCCTCGGCGCATGCAGCTGCTTTATAACATTCTTTTCCCCGTTTTTTTCCTGATCAGCGCACCGTATTATTTCTGGAAGCTCCTGCGGCGGGGGAATTGGCATGAAGGTTTTGGCCAGCGGTTTGGAGGTTATGGTGAGCTGAAACAAAGATTGAGCGGCAAAAAGGTGCTGTGGTTGCACGCTGTTTCGGTCGGTGAAGCAAATCTTTCGGTGCAACTCATTGAGAAACTCCGCGCTTCATTAGAGGGCTGGACGTTTGTGGTGTCCACCACCACCACAACGGGGATGGGTGAGCTGGCGCGTAAATTGCCACCGGACGTGCATCGGGTTTATTACCCCGTGGATTGGCTGCCCTTTGTGCGGCGGGCGTTTCGCGCATTGAACCCGGCGGCCATCGTGCTGGTGGAGGCGGAGATTTGGCCTAATCTTTTTTGGCAGGCGCGTAGTGCGGGCGTGCCAATGCATTTGGTGAACGCTCGCCTTTCGGAAAAATCCTATCGCGGTTATCGGCGGTTTGGTTTTTTGTTCCGGCCACTCTTTGGCGCGTTGCAAACCGCCGGTGTTCACAATGAAGCGGATGCGAAACGCTTGGCCGAACTGGGAACCGAATCCAAAGCGATCGCGGTTACGGGCAATATGAAATTTGATGGCGCGTTTGAAGCGGATGCGGATGCGGTGGATGCACACGCGTTGTTGCGCAAACTGGGCGTGGCGGACAATGCGCCGGTGCTGGTGGCGGGCAGTACGTTTGACGGCGAAGAAATTTTATTGGCGGAATTATTGCCGAAATGGCGCGAGACATTTCCGGATTTATTTTTGGTTTTAGTGCCGCGCCATTTTGAGCGCGCGGGTGCGGTGTTGGATCAATTGAAATCCACAAAATTAAAAGTGGCGCGCCGCACGGCGATGGAGACCGCGCCGGAGAATCCCGATGTGTTGCTGGTGGATAGCACGGGCGAATTGAAATCATTCTTCGCCGTGGCCACGGTGGTGTTTATGGGCAAGAGCCTCACGGCGCAGGGCGGGCAGAATCCGATTGAGCCGGCGGCTGCGGCGCGGGCGATTGTGTTCGGGCCGTTTATGCAAAATTTCCGCGCGGTGGTGGGGGAATTGTTGGCGGCAAAAGGCGCGGTACAAGTGATGGATGAAACGGAATTAGCCGGGAAAATCCCTGTTTTACTGGAGGATTTAGAGCAACGCGAGGCATTGGGCGCCGCCGCGCTGGGGGTGGTGTTGGCAAACAAAGGCGCCTCGCAGCGGACGGCCGATTGGCTCGGGCAAACGCTGCGGGCGTTGGCTAAGTAGTGTTGCCTCCGGACTAAAAGCTGGGCTCGGGTTTGCGCTTCAAGAGTTTCTTGATTTGATCGCGCTTGCCGTCCTGCATCATACGCCACATTTGAATGACGCGTTCGTGAGTTACTAGCTTCCCAACTACGCGCTTGTCGTATTGGTCGTCATAGAATTCCACGAAGCCATTCTCGTAGACGTCGAGTTTCCATCCTTCGTCGTCGTGCAGAGTAATATTCAGATACTCCGTGCCGGGTGTCTCGAGTTCTTCGAGTATGGATAAAACCTCCCCCGTGCTCGGATCCTTGAATTCCACTCCCTCCTTTTTCAGGTAAGTCGTCAAGTGTTCCACCTCCCTTCGCTCCCAAAGGAGCATCCCTCCTGTCGCGATGGAATACTTTTTCACCATCGTGGTCAAGCAAAAAGCCGGTCAAGTTGTTGACCGGCTTTTTGGAAAAACGAAAAATAAAATGGAGGGAGTTTTATACAATGCCCGTGTTGATTTCGATGCCCTGGAACCACATCTCCAATTGCTGCGGGTTGGTGGCATTGGCCAAGGCAATCTCTTTGGTGATCTTGCCTTCTTCCACCAAATTATACATGCAGCGGTTGAAGGTGAACATGCCGTCATCCTCGGAGGCGTTGATGCAGGCCTCCAGTCGGTTGAGTTCGCCGTCGAAGATCTTCTGCTTCACCAGCGGCGTGCCGATCATCACCTCCTGCGCCGGGCACATGCCGCCATCGATGGTGGGGCACATGCGCTGGGCGACGGCGCCCACGATGACTTCCGCGTATTTCTTGCGCTGCATCTCGCGCTCTTCCTCGGGAAAAAAGTCCAGCAACCGGCCCGGCACCGAGGAGGCGGTGCGAGTGTGCACGGTGGAGAGCACCATTGCGCCGGTATCCGCCGCGCGCATGGCGGCACCGATGGAGGTGGCGTCACGCATCTCGCCCACCAGCACCATGTCCGGGTCCTCCCGCAGGGCGCTCTTGAGGGCGCGCTGGAAACTCATCGTATCGAGGCCTACTTCGCGTTGCTCGATGACGCATTGTTCGTCTTCAAACACCATTTCCACAGGGTCCTCAATGGTGATGATGTGTTTGCGGAAATTTTTGTTCAGATGCATCACCATCGCGGCCATGGTGGTGGATTTTCCGGAGCCGGTGATGCCCGCCAGCAGCGTGAGCCCGCGCTTGGCTTCGGCGAGCTGGAGGCAGATAGGATGGATGCCCAGCTTTTCGATCGGCGGCAGATCGTTTTTGACGTACCTCATCGCCAATGCCCATTTGCTGCATTGGGAAAAGACGTTGACGCGGAAGCGCCCAAACTTCGGATCAAAATAGGAGAAATCCGTTTCGCGATCTTCCTTGAATTGTTCTACAAAATGCTCCGGGCACATGTGAAAGATAATTCTCTCAATCCACTTGCGCGTGGGCTTGGGCCAATCACGATCACGCAAACCGCGACTCATCCGGAAGTGGATGCGGTGATCTTCTTTGATGTGAAGGTCGGCCACGTCTTCGTTAATGGCATCCTGCAAAATTAAATCGAAAAGCCGAAGATCATCGTCCTTGATGGATTTATCCTCTTCTAGCCCGTTCCAGCACTCAGAAGTTTCATCCGATTTCAGCAACATTCCAGCGGGGTAACGCAGGCTGATGTCCTCGTCTTCGGTGAGTAAAATTCCACCTTTGGGATCGCGATCGCGTTCAGCCAACGGCACGGTTTGAGGCGTAAGTTGTTCGGGCGCAGGCTCAGCGAGAGCTTCTTCCACGACCGGTGCGGGCGGGGCAGTTTCAACAGCGGGAGCCGGTGGGGCCATTTCCGTGGCGGCATTGTCAACAGGCGGCGGGGCGGCGGCGGGATCAGCGATCACCGGAGCGGGTGGGGGCGCTACTTCTTCAATGGGTGCAGGAGCGGGCGGGGGTACGGCGATTTGCATTCCCGGCGGCGGCGGAGCGGCAATCTCCGGCGCAGCTGGTGCGGGAGGAGCCGCCGGCGCGGCTTCGGCAGGTGGCGGCGGCGGTGCTGGCGGCATTGTTTCCATCTCCCAAAGCTTACCGCTCAAACAAAGAAAATGCAACTATTGGGGATACGCTTGTGAGCGTCTTGGCCAGGCGGGAGCGTGTCCCTACCGCGTTACCACTCCAACACGGTGGCGCCCCAGGTTAATCCGGCGCCGAAGGCGATGATTAGGATTTTATCGCCGCGTTTTATTTTGCCGGTTTGCAGGGCTTCGTCGAGGGCGACGGCGACGCTGGCGGCGGAGGTGTTGCCGTATTTTTGGAGGTTCACAAATACTTGATCTTCCCGCGCGCCAAGGCGGCTGCCGATGGCGCTGATGATGCGCTGGTTGGCTTGGTGCGGGATAATGCACTGGATATCTTCGATGGATAGGCCGCTGGTTTCGAGCACTTCCTTGGCAGCGGCGGTCATTGCGTTGACAGCGTTTTTATAAACTTCCTTGCCTTCCATCTTGAGGAAGTGGATGCGCTCATTGACGGAATCGAGGGTGGCGGGTTGGCGGCAGCCGCCGCCGGGCATCGCGAGGATGTCGGCTTTGTTGCCGTCGCTGCCAAGGCGCGTGGCAAGCACGCCACGCGCACCATCGCGGCGCTGGAGCACGGCGGCGCCGGCGCCATCGCCGAAGAGGACGCAGGTGTTACGGTCTTCCCAGTCGATGATGGAGGAAAGTTTTTCCGCGCCAATGATGAGAACATTTTTATAAACGCCGCTGGCGATGAAGGCGCGGCCTACTTCGAGGGCGTAAATGAATCCGGAACAAGCGGCTTCCAAATCAAATGCCGCGGCCTTGGTGGCTCCGAGTTCTTTTTGCACAAGACAGGCGGTGGCGGGGAAGGGCATATCGGGAGTGATGGTGGCCACGATGATGAGGTCCAGTTCGGCGGCATCCAGCCCGGCTTGGGCGAGAGCTTTGCGCGAGGCGTGCGTGGCGAGGGTGGAGGTATGCTCGTCCTCGGCGGCGATGCGGCGTTGTTTGATGCCGGTGCGGGAAGTAATCCAATCGTCGGTGGTATCAACCATCGACTCCAACTCGGCGTTGGCGAGAATGCGTTCTGGAACGTAGGAGCCAACGCCGGTAATGGCGCAGCCTTGGAGCTTGTTTTCGTCGCTCATAAAGAACGGCCGTCGCCGGCAAAAAAACTTGGGGCGGGCTAGCCCTGACTTTTCACAGTGAGCACTTGGCGGCCTTTGTAAAAGCCGCAGCTTGGGCACACGCGGTGTGCTTGGGTGGCCTCGCTGCACTGCGGGCAGTGCTGGATTTGGGGCAGCGTGAGCGCGCTATTGGAGGCCAAGCGCTTGCGGCGCCGGCTGCGTGAGGTTCTGCGTTTTGGTACGGCCATCGGTTTTCCTAACTCTTTGGTTGCTTCCAGTCATCCAGCTTGCTCCAGTCTTCGGAGGGTTCCTCAACGGCTGGGGGCGGGGTTTCCTGTTGGGAAACCAGCCCTTCACACGCCGAACCACACAGCGGATGCTGTGGAAGGCGGAGGAGAATATCTTCCCGCAGCCACGGAGTCAAGTCCACGGAATCACCGCTAAACTCAATGGCATCGTCGCCTTTGAGGGGCAGCGCGACGGCCCATTGGGGTAGATTCACCGGGAAACTAAAGGGCTTGAGGCAGCGCCCACATTCGGCGGTGAAGTCCATTTGCAACTGGCCAAAAACAATCAGCGTATCATCCGACTCGCTGGCGGTGATTTGGTACATCAAATCACCGGCTGGCTGCATCAGCGCTTCGTCGCCGTTCAGGGCTAGTTCCAGCTCGGCGGGCGTGAGTTCACCTTCGAGGTGCAGTTGTTCGTTTTGGAGCTCGTCCAAAAAAATCTTGATCGCCATGGCTGGTCCTTATTTTCGGCAATCGGCGAGCGCGCGCTCCACGTGCGGTGGTACAAACGCGCTCACATTGCCGCCGAGTTGCGCGATTTCTTTTACCAGTTTGCTGCTGAGGAACGTGTACGTTTCGCGGGGCATCATAAAAATCGTTTCGATGTTCGGCTCCAACTTGCGGTTCATTAGCGCGAGTTGAAATTCAAATTCAAAATCCGAAACCGCCCGCAGTCCGCGAATGATAGCCTGCGATTTTTGGTCACGCGCGAAATCCACCAACAACCCGTCAAACGCGCTCACCTCCACGTTGCCCAACGCCGCCACCGCCTCGGTGATTTGTTCCTGCCGTTGATCTTTGGTGAAGAGCGGATCCTTCGAGCTGTTGACCGCCACCGCCACGATGACGCGATCAAAGAGCTTTGCCGCCCGTTCAATTACGTCCAAATGTCCGTTGGTGATGGGGTCGAAACTTCCGGGATAAATAACCGTGCGCACCGCGCCAACATCTCGCCCCGCGCCCGCGCGTGCAAGGATTTTCCTGTCACTCTCGACAAATCGCCCCACTTGGCCTTATATTAACCAAACAGGTTATGCCAGCAGACGACATTCCACCCCCGCCCCCGCCTGAGGAAATCCCGCCGCCGCCGCCTGAGGAAACCGGCTCTGTCGCCGAGCCCCAATCGCGCCGTTGTGGCAAAGCCTTTTCCAGTTTGCTGCTAGGCTTCCTCGGTTGCCTGCTCGGCGGCGTGGCACTTGCCGGAATGTACTTCAACCCCGGTGCATCCGAGTCCGTGCAAATCACCGGCAACCTCGACACGATGCAGGAAGTCGTCGTGCAAGACGCCACCAACCGCGGCCTCAAAATGTTCCTCGCCTCCTTCGGCCAGTGGTTCGGTTTCGTGGGTGCCGCGCTTGGCCTCGTTGGGTTCATCCAAGGTCTCACACATCTTTATCAGGCCAGCGAAAAACTCGTGCTGCCCAAACGCTGGCTTGCCAGTTTTGGCACCCTCTTTTCCTTTATCGCATGTTGCAGCATCCTCGCCGCGCTCAAGCACGGCTACGATGCCCACGT
>JAPKEI010000468.1 GCA_028872685.1 Verrucomicrobiota bacterium
CGTTGCCGTTCGCCGGCACTCAACTCTCCCGGCGTGTGGGTCAGACGATGACCCAAGCCGAATTGCTCAAGCAGTTCGCGCGGGCGCTGCGTCATTGCACCATTTCGGGCAGCGAGTCGCACATTTTCCTCCACCCCTAGATAGGGCACGAGGTGGAACATTTGAAAGACAAACCCCACTTCCGTGGCGCGATATTCCGCGCGCGTGGCGGGTGATTGTGCATACAAATCCGCGCCATCAAAATTCACCGTGCCGTCGCTGGGCCGTAGCATCCCACCGAGCGTGAGCAGCAACGTCGTCTTGCCGCTTCCGCTTGCGCCTTTGATCGCGATGAATTCGCCGGACGCCAGCTCCAAATCAAACGGCGCCAACGCGGTAACCGCGCCGAATCGTTTGGTGACTTGTTTGCAGTCAATCATCCGTCGTGTCGCAACGTGTCGGCGGGGTCTTGCGTGACCGCCAGCATCGCCGGAATAAAACTCGCCATCGCAGCGAACATCGGCGCAAGCAGCAGCGCCCATTTGAGGTTGTTCAAATCCCAGCTGATAAGTTTGGGAGAAATTTGCAGCAACTCCGGCCCCCAAACGAATAGCAGCCCCGTGCCCAACGCGAAGCCACCCACTGCGCCAACCACGCCAAGCAACAGAGCCTTGCCGAGAAACAACGCGGCAACCTCGCCGCTGCCTTTGCCGAGTGCGCGGAGGGTGCCAATTTCCTGCCGTCGCGCGCGGGTGTTCACAAAGGCGAGCACGCCAACGATGACGCCGCATAGAATAATGACCGCGGGCATTAGCGTGGAAAAAGTTTGCTCGATATCGCGCCGTTGTTTTTCGCGCGCCTCGGCCATATCCTGCATGCGGAATACTTGCGCTTGCGGCAAGATTGGCCCGAGCTGTTCGCGCAGCAGCGCGAGCGTGTCCTGCGTTTCATCAGCGCAATAGCAATCGAGCGCCTGGATTTCGTTGATCTCACCTTTGCGATTCAGCACGGCTTGCGCGTCGGCAAGGTGCATATAAATGCGAATCTCCGCGCCACTGCCTTTTTCTGACAACACGCGGGCGACTTCGAATTGGCTCCCTTCAACCGTCACCGTTTGATCGCGCTTCACTTCGTGAATAGCCGCCAGCGTTTTGCCCAACTGCACTGTCCCGCGTTTCACAGGCGTAATCATAATTGGCTTCTTGCGGCCGGGCGGCGCCACTTCGCGCGGGGCGAGGCCGTAAATCATCGCGGGCGAACCCCGCCATTGGACTTTCCATTTCAGCACCGCCGACAAATGCGAATAGTTGATCGTGTCGTTGATGTTCGTGAAACTGTTCACCCAACTTTCCGGGAAAGTAGTTTTAGAAAAACCCTCATCCCAAAAATGCGCAAGGTCGGTTTCCTTGGAAACGATTCGGAGGTTTTGGCCCATATCGCGCTGGATGCGTTTAGTGCGCTGCAAGCTTCCGGCGAAGGCTGTGTCAAAAATAATCGAACCACCCACCGCAATGGCAACGGCCAACAAACTGAATACAGCGTTCACCTTGCG
>JAPKEI010000003.1 GCA_028872685.1 Verrucomicrobiota bacterium
GGCCAAAAGGTGGGTGTGATTTTTTCGTCAATAAATTTCCACGCCCAAAACATCGCGAAGACGGGAATGAGGTTGTTGAACAACAGCGCGCGGCTGGCCGGCCAATAGCGAAGCACATGATTCCAAATGCCGAGCCCGACGATGGTGCCCGCAAAAATGCTGAACACCTGCCAGCCGATGAGGTGGCTCTCGAGCGCGGGCGGATTTTTTGTGATTTCCCAAATGACAAACGGCAACAGCAGCAACCCGGCACGCCACGCTGTCTGCGCGGTGTACAGCATGCCGCTCACGCGCTTGGAGAGTTCACTTGATTCACGGCTGTAAAGCGTCCACGACCAACTGGCGCAAAAAGCGATGACATCGCCGAGCCACTTATGTCCGTCACCGGCATCGGTGTTTAGCTTCGGCCAAAACAAAACCACGATGCCCGCCAGCGCGAGTAGCGCGGCGAAATATTTGCGCAAGCTCTCGCGGTTCAGCCGCGGGCGTTCCTCCAGCAACAGCCCCCACACCGGCGAGGCCGCGAGATACAGCGAGGCATGCGACACGGGCGTCATGGTGACCGCCCATGAAAACCCCGCCGCCCAACCCATAAACAACGGCGCACCACGCAGCCATAACCGACGATGCACATCGGGCGGCACAGGTTTTTGTTCACCAAAAAGTTTTGTCCAACGCAGCAGGCCTAGTAGCAGCAGCCCCGCAAAGATCAACCTCGTGCCAGTGGTCCACAGTACGGGCCAGTCGCGCACAAGGTAGCCGATGGTCGTGTTGTTTGCACCCCACACGACGGTGGCCAGCACGAGGCTGGCGGCGATAAGAATATTTTGGCGGCGATCGCCCACGTGGAAAATTGGCAATCGCGGGCTAGCTTCGCAAGCCAAACCTCGATATGTTTCCGGCATGAAACATTCAGCCGGATTTCTAACCCTCGTGGAAGACGCCAAGGCACGCATCACGGAAATTTCCGTGGAAGACTTGCCCACCCGCCTCATGGAAAATCCCGAAACGATTCTGCTCGATGTGCGCGAGGAGAGCGAATGGGCCAAGGCTCACGCCAAGGAAGCGCAATATCTGGGCAAGGGCGTGCTAGAACGGGACTTGGAAACGCGGTTTCCTGACAAGACCGCGGAGATTATCATGTACTGCGGTGGCGGTTACCGCAGCGCGCTCACGTGCGACGCGGCGCAGAAAATGGGGTACACAAACGTGAAGTCACTGGCGAAAGGGTATCAAGGATTGGTGGTTGCCGATTGGCCGATGGAAAGCTAACGCCTGTTATTTTTTCTTCTTCGCCTTTTTATTGATCAGCTTCTTTAGCTTCGGCCAGTACTCATCGCCCACCATGTAGCCCATGCATTCTTTGGCGCCGCAGTTGCATGGATTTTCGAAAGCATCCTCGAGATCGTAGTTGTAATTATAAACCACCTCCTCGCCTTTCTTGATTTTTTTTATGGCGGAAATCCACACGCGGTCATCCATCACATCGGATTCAGCATTGGCGGCGCAGCCGTGGTTGATAAAACGAGCGGGATTCCATTCCACGCTGCCATCGATATCGAAATGTTTGTTGATGGTAAAAACATAGCCATTGCCATCCACCAATTCCTTCGTCGCCTTCTTTTTGGTGAGCGGCCGGCCGATGTACTCGATGATGCGTGCGCCCTTTCGGATGTCGCATTTCGCGTATGCACCCACGTTATGAATGCTTGATTCCTGAAAGCTCAAGTACTTGTTTTCCACCTGTAACTGCATGCGCGCGCATTGAAGGGGACGGAGGTAGTCCCGGTCAAGCGGCAGTTGTTCAACTTTTGCATTGGCAAAGCGTGCGATACAGTTTGCAATAGCCGTATGCAACGCACTCTCGCCCTGCTGCTGACTTTGCTGCCGCTGATACTCGTGGCAGCACCGCCGAATGTTCTTTTGATTGTTTCCGACGATCAAGGCTATCGCGATCTCGGCTGTTTCGGCTCCCACGAAGTGAAGACGCCGCACCTCGACCGCCTCGCCAAAGGCGGAGTAAAGCTCACGAATTTTTATGTGGCGTGGCCCGCGTGCACGCCTTCGCGCGGTGCGTTGCTCACCGGGCGCTATCCGCAGCGCAACGGCATTTACGATATGATCCGAAACGAGGCTCCCGATTACGGTTACAAATATAAACCCGGCGAATACGAGGCTACCTTTGAGCGCATCGGCGGGATGGATACTCGAGAGGTGCTGCTGCCTGCAGTACTGAAAACCGCCGGCTACACCAGCGGCATTTTCGGAAAATGGGACCTCGGCGTGCACAAACGCTTCCTGCCGCTGGCGCGCGGCTTCGATGATTTTTATGGATTCGTCAACACCGGTATCGATTATTACACCCACGAACGCTACGGCGTGCCGTCGATGTACCGCAACAACGCGCCCACCACCGACGACAAAGGCAAGTACTGCACCGACCTTTTCGAACGCGAGGCCGTGCGCTTCCTGAAGGCCAATCATAAAGAACCATTTTTCCTCTACGTGCCTTTTAACGCTCCACATGGCGCGTCGAGCCTCGACCCCGTTATCCGCAGTGGCGCGCAGGCACCGGAGAAATTCAAGAATCTGTATCCCGCGCTGCTCTCCCAAGCCGGCACGCAGACGGGCACCCGCTATGGCAAACCAGCCACCGTCCGTAACCGCGCCGCACGACGGCTTGAGTTCGTTGGTTCCATCACCGCCATGGACAACGCCATTGGCAAACTGCTCAATTTGCTCGACGAACACAAAATCACAGACAACACGATTGTGATTTTCTTCAGCGACAACGGCGGTGGAGGTGCGGCGGACAACGCCCCCTTGCTCGGCCGGAAAGGCCAAATGTTCGAGGGCGGCATCCGCGTGCCATGCATCATCCGCTGGCCGGGCAACATCCCCGCCAACACCACCAATGATGAATTTCTCACCTCACTGGAGATTTTCCCAACCCTCTGCACCGCCACCGGGGCCGTGCCGCCCAAAGGGCTGAATCTCGACGGCTTCGATATGATGCCGGTTTTACAAAGCAAAAGAAAATCGCCACGCAAGGAAATGTTTTGGCAACGCCGCCTCGATAAAGGCGCGCGCGTGGACCATTGGAAATGGGTGGAGAGTTCTCGCGGCAATGGCCTCTTTGATTTGCGAACGGATCTAAGTGAAAAGCACGACCTCTCCAAAGAGAAGCCGGATGTACTGAAAATGATAAAGGCCCGCTTCGCGGACTGGAAAAAACAAATGAACGCCACCGAACCACGAGGGCCGTTCCGGGATTATTAATGAAACGATTACTGATTTTGTCTTGGTGCTCATTGGCAATTGGATGCACGTCCACTCAACCGCAATCGCCCACAGCCTTTCGCGGGGCACATCCTGTCGCGCCGTTGGCGGATGGGAATCTGCTGATAGAGGCAGAGGAGTTTCGCCCAACCGGAGAAAATGGCTGGGCGGCGAAGCCGTGGGGGGAGAATTATTATGCGGCGACATTTGCCAATTCATTTCTCAGCCGCAAGGCGTTCCTTGGTGCAGGCGAACAGGCGGTGGGCAACGCGACGATCAAGGTGCGCGTGCCTAAGGCGGGGCGGTATCTTGTGCTCGTGCGGTACGAGGCAGCGTATCGGTTTGAGACACAGTTCCGGGTGCGTGTGGAGCAAAAGGGCAAACGCGTGTTGGACCGGCTTTATGGAGCGCGTAAGAATTTAAAGATTTGGGCGTTCAGCCAGAAATTGAAAACCGAGCACGCGTGGAGTTGGGGCGCCTCGGAAAACATCGTCTGGGAGGGGCACGATGCATTTGCCAATTTGCAGGCGGGCGAGGCGACCATCACGCTCATCGCATCCAAACAACCCGAGCCTTCCGCCAAGCGCAATATCGATTGTCTGCTGCTCACCACCGACGAGGCGCAGGTGAAGATGCGCATCGAGAAGGAAAAATATTTGCCGCTCGACGGGATGCTGACACAGGCGGGCGATGTGTTTTTGAAGGTAACGAATCTTGGCGACAGCGAGTTGACCTTTGCCGGCAAAGGCGCACCGGGCGGCGGTAACTGGCAGCAGCACTCACCGTACTGGGTACATTTGCGAAACTGGCCCGCAGTAAACGTGAAGGTCGCGCCCGGGAAAAGCAGCGAGTGGGTGGAGGTCGGTGGCACAATGGACACGCTGAATGACGGACAGTGGAATTTTTCCGGCAACGGGAAATACCGCGCCGAATTTGCGTTGAAGGAGTCGGACGGCAAGCTGACGCCCATCACGAAGTTTGAGGGCGAGGGCGATTTGTTGCTGGCGGGCGATGCGGACACACGGTACTCGCGGCGACTGCGACGGCGAGAGGAGGTGCTGTACAACTTGCTGGCCGAGGTGAAAAAGGAACCGCTGCGCGGGCGCATCCCGACGGAGATGCAGATTTATGGCTACACGTTCACGCCCGGGTTCGGGCCAAAATATGACGCAGCGGTCACGGAGTTTCGTGAAATGTTTGGGCTACGAGACACCTCGCTTAAGGACGGCACGTACATCGACGTGCGCGGTGTGCCCACCGCGAAGCTGGCCGAGTACTGCAAAAACCTCGGCGCACGTGCCAAACGCATCCGCTGCGTGAGCTTGGGCGATGAAATTGGACTGCCAAAGCCAAGCGGCAAAACTGTCGCAGACGATTTCATCGCGTGGCTGAAATCGCGCGGACTGAAACCGCAAGACGTTGTGCCCTTGGCGAAGGACTGGCCGGAGATTGCGTTTAACCCCAGCGACGCTCTCAAGGCCAAACAGCCCGGCGTGTTTTACTGGTCGCGCCGATACCGGAACCACTACGGCATCCAAGCCATCAAGCAACGTACGGACATTCTGCGCCAGCACCTGCCCAACGCGGGCATTGGCGCGAATTTTTCGCCGCATTATCCGGCAGAGCATCGCTACCTCGGCGAGGTGCACAAGTGGGTGACCATTTTTCGCGAGGAGGGAATGACGATGCCGTGGAGCGAAGATTATATTTTCCAGATGCCCGTAGCCACGCAGCAGATGAACAACATCAACCTCGACCTCCTGCGTGCCGGCGTACGCGGCAAACCGAATATGAAAATCCACTATTACTGTATGCCGCACTGGCCCGGACAGATTCCCGACAACTGGCGCCGCCTCTTTTACGGTGCGCTCGGCCACGGGATGCAGGTGGTGAACCTCTTTGAGTTCCGACCCGTGCAAGTCGCCTACACGGAAAACCACTGCAGCAACCCCGAAACTTACCGCACCGTGCTCCGCAGCTTCCGCGAACTAGGACAATTCGAAGACATCATCCAAAGCGGCCGTAACCGCCCGGCCAAGACGGCGATGTGGTTTAGCGAAACGGCGGACATCTGGGGCGACAACCACGGCTCCTTCGCGGCGGGGAAACGGACGCTGTATACAATGATACTCCACCGCGGCCATCAACTGGATTTCGTCATCGAAGGGGACGCGTTGAAGGATTACAAACAACTTTACCTCACCGACCGGCACGTTTCCCAAGCCGCCTCAAAGGCAATCGTCGATTGGGTGAATGCCGGAGGTCAACTCATTGCCACGGCTGGCGCAGGGATGTTTGATGAATTGAACCGACCCAACACGATGTTACGCGAACTGTTTGGCATCAAAGCTATCACGCTCATTGCACCGGAGGGCAATGCCATCGAAATGGTCAAGCAGGATCTTCCCTTTGCCGAGCCAATTGATTCGTTTGAATACCCGAATTTGCCCAAAGAGAAGCCCCGTAAGATGATGCCAGTGTTTTCGGTGCGTTGTAAAATTGAACTCACTGATCAGTCCGGCATCCGGATGAACTTCAAGGATGGCACGCCCGCAATTTTTAAACATCAGCCGAAAGGAGGAAAAGGCGAGGTGCTGTATTCTGCTTACCTTCCGGGCCTCTCGTATTTTCACACCGCCATCCCGCGCATTCCGGTGGACCGCGGCACGCACGCGAAGGCTTCGGCCCATTTGATTCCGCCGTATTTGAAAGTGAATCACGACGCAAAGTCTCTCTCGATTGGCGAACACTCTTTCTTGGATATGCAGGAAAATGAAGTGATGTGCATCCGCGACAACGTGGAAGCCAGCGTCATTGATTCACCAAAGGGGAGCGTCATCATCCTCACAAACTGGGGAGGCAAACCGTCCAAAGAACTTGTTGTGATGCTGCCGAAGCACTTGAAGAACAAAAAAATGACGCGCGCCAGCGGAAAACCGTTTCAACGTAATGGCAGCCGAATCGTGCTTGACCTCGATGTGGCGGATGCTTTGATTCTCCGATGAAACATTTTTTCCTACTACTCTCGCTGTGTGCGATCAGCTGTGCTGTGCCGCCGAAGCGGATCGCGGCGGTGGTGACAGAGTATCGGCATAACTCGCACGCGGACGTCATTGTCAGCCGATTGCTGCTCACGCATACGTTGGATGAAAAAGGCGAACGGCCAAATTTGAAACTGGTTTCGCTGTACACCGACCAAGTGCCCGAGAGCGATACCAGTCGCAAATGGGCCAAAAAATTTGGCGTGCCCATTTACAAAACCGTCGAGGAAACGCTCACGCTCGGCACGGGCAAGCTGGCGGTGGACGGCGTGCTGCTCGTGGCCGAGCACGGGAAGTATCCGAAGAACGCCTCCGGCAACACGATTTATCCCAAGCGGCGATTGTTTGACGCAGTACAAAAAGTATTCCGCAAAACGGGGCAAACGGTGCCGGTGTTTGTGGACAAGCACCTTGCCGACAATTGGGCAGACGCCAAGTGGCTGCACGACACGGCGCGCGAATTGAAGGTGCCGCTGATGGCGGGCTCGTCGCTGCCGGTGCTTTGGCGATATCCGCCGGTGGACGTGAAGCGCGGGGCGAAGCTCAAGGAAATTGTAGCGGTTTCGTATCACACGCTCGACGCCTACGGCTATCACGCGTTAGAAATGGTGCAATGCCTCGTGGAACGCCGCGTCGGCGGCGAGACGGGTGTTAAGCGGGTGCAGTGTCTATCCGGTGACGCGGTTTGGCGCGCGATGGACACGGGAATGTTTGACCGCAAACTACTGTACGCCGCGCTCAAACGGCTGAAAAAAAGCCCAATCACGCGACAACCAAAACGGCCACTGCGCGAGTTGGTGAAGACTCCGGATATGTTTGTCATCGAGTACCGCGATGGGCTGAAGGCCTTCGTGCTCACGCTCAACGGCGCCGTGAACGAATGGGGCGTGGCGTGGAAGACCACGGCGGGCGCACAAAAATCAACGACCTTTTGGACACAGGAAGCGCGCCCGTATATGCACTTCACCTATCTCGTGAAGGGCACGGAGAAAATGTTTTTTACCGGTCAACCCACGTGGCCCGCCGAGCGCACGTTGATGACCAGCGCACTATTGGACGCCCTGCTCATTTCCAAAAACAAAAATGGCATGACAGTGCCGACGGATTATTTGGACTTCAAATACACCTCCAATTGGAATTGGAAACAACCTCCCCCACCGCCGCCGGGGCGGCCTTCAAACCAACAGTAAAATTACCGCACGATCAATCGATCGAGTTTAGCCTCGAATATATTGGTGGAGACGGCTTCGGAAGTCATGCAAGGCGCGCGGAAATTCCAAACCACATTTGGGCCAAGTTGGTTGGTATAATCAAGTGCCTCGCCCAATTCGTTGCCGCCTTGATCGTACAGTTTGAAAATAATCTCAACCTGTTCGAGCGTGTCACTCGTGATATTCCGGGCTGCGCCGCTGACATAAAACACATCCGGCCCTTGTTGACCTTCGGTTTTTTGACCAGTTTCTTGGCTAATCAACAGTGAAGACGCATCCACCTGAACAGATTCCGCCACATTATTTTGGCGATAACCGCCCTCGAACAGAAATTTTAGTTTTACGATTCGCTCCACTTTAGGCCCCCATGAAGGATTGATCAGGCGCGCCAAATAGGGCAGTCCGGAGAAGGTAAAGATCAACACAAATACCGTGACTACAACGGCGATTTTTTGTTTCTCGCGGTCCTTGTACCAAGGGCCGTCAAACTCTCCGCCGTCATCTTCCAAAGCTACGGAAGATTTGAGTTTAGGCACGCCGCCGCTATGAGCGCCGCCGCCTGCACCGGGAATCACACCTGCCACTTTTCGCACCACCGGACCGGGCGGCTGCGGAGCCGCCGGGCTAGGAGGCATTGAGGAAGACCCTCCGGGCACCGCGCCGGCCATCGGGTCCATCGATTCTTCAGGCACAACACCCGCCGGTTGGCGGCGGGTCATGGGAGCACTGGGCACTGCTGATTGCGAATCGCCCGCGGGCCGTGTACGGCGCTTGGGCTTGGGACGACCACTGCGGCGGCCACCGGGTTTGGGCCGACCAGCCCGACCACCACCTTCGGTGGGAGCCTCCTCGGCGGGCTTGGCACCTGCGCCGGCCAATCGACGCCCGATTTTTTCCTGACCATCGCCGGGCGAGGTTCCGCCGCCACCTGGACGTTGGCGGACTTTCTTGGGCTGCCTCGGCTTAGGCGGGCCACCGTGCTTGGGTTGCCGAGGCTTGGGCGGACCGCCACGCTTAGGTTCCGGCTCCGCTTCTTCCTCCTCCTCGTATTCTTCTTCGTACTCCCCTTCCTCGTATTCCTCGTCGCAATCTTCCTCGTTGCCCTCGTCATATTCCTCTTCGTAAACTTCTTCCGCCGCCGCCTCTTTGTCTTCGATCACCAAGGCCGAGGGCTGTAGCACCGTTTGGTTTTTGCAGTGGCCGCATTCGATTTCCGCTCCGATAGCGTCCGGATTGCCCTCAAACGAAAGCGGACCGTTGCAGTGCTCGCAATAATGCTTGAGGACGAGCTGCAGATTCACGCCACAATGCGGGCAATTGAACTCCACGCCCACCGCATCCACCGGCAGAGAAATCCGGCCGTTGCATTCCTGGCACGCGCTTTTGCAATACTCCTCACTCATCAATTTGGCCGGACGATCCGGCTGGGGAAGAAGCTACCAAATTAGCATGATTATTAGCGACAGCAATTTTCATCATTCCCGCCAATCGACAAAATCCGCCAACGGAAGGCGTTCTGGTACAAACGTGTTCACACAGGCCTCCTTCTCCGGCCAACCCACGGACATCCCAGCCACCACCCAGCGATCCGCCGCCAACCCAAGGCTCTCGCGCACCACCGACGCATAGCCCGCCACGCTAAATTGCGGGCAACTCCCCAGCCCGTACGCTGTGAGCCCAAGCATTACGTTTTGCATAAACATACCGACATCCAAAAAATTCCCGCGCTCTGCGCCAGCCGGCAAATGGAAAACCAATTGCACCGGCGCGCCAAAAAAAGTGAAATTCTCCCGCCCGTGTGCCTTCCGCGCCTCCACGTCATCCCGCGCGATGCCCTTCAATTCGAAGAGCGAATACCCGCACGCACGCGCCCGGTCCTTCCACTCCCCCGGCGAAGGCAACAGCGAATACTCATAATCCGACACCTGCTTTTCCCCCGCATCAAACGCCGCACACAATGCCGCGCTTAATCCATCCCGCGCCTTGTCGCTCACCACAGTGACTTTCCACGGCTGCGTATTCTTCCCCGAAGGAGCCTGCGCCGCCGCCAACAGCACCGATTCCATAATTTCCCGTTCCACCGGTTCATCAATAAACGCCCGTTGACAATGTCGGCGGGAAATCAGCGCAAGAAAATCAGCCGGATTCATGGCATCCAGAATGGCGGAGGTTAATGTACCTCGCCTGTGTTGAAGAAGCGCTCGACTTCGATAGCGGCATTTTCGACAGAGTCAGAGGCGTGGCAGATGTTTTCCATGCTAGTGGTGCCCATGTCGCCGCGGATGGTGCCGGCGGGGGCTTTGGTGGAATCGGTGGGGCCGAGGAGATCGCGGATGGCGGCCACAGCGTTTTCGCCTTCGAGCACGAGGGCGAGAACGGGGCGGGAGCTCATAAATTCAACGATCTCCGGAAAAAAGGGGCGGTCGGCGATGTGCGCATAGTGTTCCTTGAGGAGATCATCGGTGAGGGTGATGAGCTTGACGCCGCGGATTTCGAAGCCGTTTTTTTCAAAACGACCAATAACTTCGCCGGCGTGATGGCCGTTGAGGCAGTCGGGTTTAAGCAATATGAGTGAACGTTCAGTAGCCATAATTTTATAAATGCAGGCGCGCACTAAAGCAGGTTTAGCGGGGTGGTGCAATGAGGAATTAGTTGAGGAAGGTAGGGCGTGCCCTCCGAGCGCGCCATACCCCCGGGCCACCGGCCCAGATTACATTTTTACGCAACGCTCGGCGAGGGCTATGGCTTTTTCGGGATGAGATTTAACTTATGTGGATTTTTTTCGGCGTTGCCGGCGGTGTCGGTGGCGGTGGCGGTGAGCTGGGCGGGCGTTGCCATTTCGATGGTCCAATCGGCGACGCCGTGTTGTTGGCTATGGATTCGCGCGGGTTGGCCATTGACGGTTACGATTTTGATGGTGCCGTTGTCGTGGGTGGTGCCGTGAATTTTGAGGCGACCACCTATTTCGTCAATGCGGGTGATGAGGGTGGCGGGCGGGAGGTCGTCGATGGGATGCAACAGCTCGGGGAAATTCACGTTGCGCACTTCGGCCACAACAGATTCGTCGCCGGTGAGGTCGGTTTCCTTGGCGTACTTGTTGCCGTCACTCAGCAAATCCTTGGCGCGCGTGCTCACCACTTTGGCGTGTTTGCCGGGGCCGAAATGATTGTGCAAATAATACGGAACGCCCTTGGGCGTGGAAGGTTGCAGCCGTGGGCCACCTCCGAGATTCATCAACGGCCAGCGCCCAGTGCGGCCGCGCACGGTCACGTTGCGAAAGTGCGCCTCGGCCTTGCCGGTTACATTGTTGGCGCTCATTTGTATCAACGGCATCCGACCGCCGGAGCCGAGTTGGCTAAAGGTGAGACCATCGACGGTGATGCTGCCGTACTGCAGACTTTGGTCATCGAGACCGCGGTTGAAGGGCTCGGTGCCGGTGGCAGCGATGTGCAGATTGCGATACACGTGATTTTCAAACCACGGACGATAGATGCCATACGCCGCGTGGTCGATGTGCACATTCTCGATGAGCATCGTCGGCAGTTGCGCGCGCAGGGCGTAATGAGTTTGCCACAGCTTCAGGCCGCGCACGCGATGCGGATGGCGCGTGTCCGGCCCAACGCCGTCGGTGCCGGCGAGCGCCACGGAGTAAAGGCCTTCGCTGTGCGATTCGTTGGCTTCGAAACGGCTGATGGCCAGCGTGCGAATGTCGACGGTTTTGGTTTTGCCATCTGGCATTAGCACGGGGAGGTTGCTGTTAAAATTACTGCGGCGCTGGCTGTCGTAGCGGTAGCCGTAGCGGTCGTTCTCCACGGCCACGTTGCGCGTGAGCGTGTTGCGGCCGTTGGCCCACCAAAACGCCGCGCCGTCGTTGGAGTCAAACGGCAGCACTTGGTCGGGCAACCTTCGCCCGAGGAATGCTTGCACGCCAAGATTGCGATCCAGCAGATTAAACACCTCCGTGCCGTCCTCCAGAAAATAACCGTGCCCAACCGACTGGTAGCCCACGCAATCGCGCACCATTAAATACTGCGTGCCGTGCACGGTGATCCAGCGGTTGTGCGAATCGACAATGGCCGCGCCGACCACCGCCGAGCCGCGCATCGTGGTGCCAGCGAGATGAAAATGAATCGCGTAGCGGCCGAGCACGCCGCGCTTGCCGAGATGCGCAAACCGCGCGTAGCTGATGCCGCCCTTGCTGTAGCGGTGAAACATCGTGTGCCCGCGCACGCCCTCGGGGTCGGCGCTCTCGATGATGACATTGCGCGAAAGGTTTGCTACCTCGCTGCGAAACTCGCCCGTGCCAAAATGTTCCGCACGCAATGGCCGATCCAACGTCAGCACGCGCCCATCGATGCCCTTGATTACGCGCTCTTCCGTGCCCACGTCACTGTGTTTTTTCGATGCGGTGACAATCACCGAATGGCCTACGCGCCAGCCCTTCACCGCCCCATCGACAGTGACCTTCGCGTCGCCCACCTTGGCCGTCGCGCCGAGCTTGAGCCACGTGCGGTTCATCGGCGCCCCGTGCAACTCCATCCGCGCCGAGCAACACACCAGCGCCGGCGCGTCGTCCTCGTCCATCCCTTTAATAAAGTGCAGCCGAATGCGCGCCATGTGTTTCGCGGGAATGGGATTCTGTAGCGTGCCCACCTCCAGCGTCGGCATTGCGCCGGTGGGCACCGCGTTGGGTTCACCCGCCTTGTTCACGCCGTGAAAATCACACGCGAATCCCCGCTCCGTGCAGCGGTTGCCGCCCTGTACTTTCAGCAACGCCACATTCAACTCCGTGCTGCGATCCCTCGCAAACCGCAACGTGCCCGCCACCTGCAGTAGCCGAATCACCGGCGTCGCCTTCGCATCAAACCGCACCACCGTGCCCGGGCTGATCAAAACGCGATCGCCCGCCGTGGGCACGCGCTTGGGTTCCCACGTTCTCGCGGATGACCAATCGCCATCGCCAACTGACCGCACGGAAAATTTAAGTGGATTGTTTTGGCCGGAGACAGTTACGGCCGAGAGGAGAAAAAGAAAAAGCAAGCGATTCATTGTGGAGTGATGTTATAGTTTCGACGGTTTTGCACAACAGAAATTCAAGGAGTTGAGTTGCTCCTTCCAAAACGCAGCGTTCGTGGAGGATTGCGTAGGATTTCATTTTTCCCCTGCGATCCCTCTGCAATCTCTGCGTTTTAAAAACTTTCGGAACGACGCAAGCGCTGGATCTGCCGAGACGGTGCCGGCAGCATACGCGCTATGGCTTCACGCAATGCTCGGCGAGGGCGATGGCTTTGATCATCGCTTTGGCTTTGTTGACGGTTTCTTCGAATTCGGTTTCGGGCACGGAGTCGTTGACCCAGCCGCCGCCGGCTTGGACGTAGGCTTTGCCGTCTTTTAATAAAGCGGTGCGGATGGTGATGCAGCAGTCGAGGTTGCCGTTAAAGCTAAAGTAACCGACGGTGCCGCCGTAGGGGCCACGGGTGGTTTGTTCGAGTTCGCTGATGATTTGCATGGCGCGAATCTTAGGCGCGCCGGTGAGGGTGCCGGCGGGGAAAGTGGTGCGTAACAAATCATAGGGCGTCTTGTCGTCGGTAAGTTTTCCGGTGACACTCGAGACGATGTGCATCACGTGGCTGTAACGCTCGATGATCATGAGGTCTGCCACTTGCACGCTGCCGTATTCGCATACCCGACCAATATCGTTGCGGGCGAGGTCCACAAGCATGACGTGCTCAGCGCGTTCTTTGGGGTCGGCGAGCAAATCTTTTTCGTGCGCCAAATCTTCCTCGGCACTGGCACCGCGCGGGCGAGTGCCAGCGATGGGGCGGATTTGTACCTCGCCTTCCTCGCAGCGCACATGGATTTCCGGCGAAGCGCCAACCAGCGAAAATCCATCGAGCTCCAACAGGAACATATACGGCGAAGGATTGATGGAGCGAACGGCGCGATAGACATCCAGCGGGTCAGCCTTTACCGCGGTGGAGAATCGTTGCGAGCCGACCACCTGAATGATGTCGCCCGCGCGAATGTATTCCTTGCTCTTAGCGACATTGGCGAGAAAGACGTCCTTTTCCATATTGGACTCAAACGCCGCATCGGGCGGATCGGCGGCGAGTGTCACGGCGCGGTGCTCGGTCGGTTGTTCGAGCAACGAGACGAGGCGTTCCACTTCGTCGACTGCGTCTTCGTAGGCGTCCTCCGGTTTCGCGCCGTCCTCGATGATGGCGTTCACGAGAACCGTCACCGTCTGCCGCACGCGATCGAAAATGAGCAGTTCATCGGCGATCAGAAAATACATCGTCGGTGTGCCCAGCTCGTCCTTGGGCGGACGCGGCACCACCGGCTCCACATCGTGAATGAATTCGTACCCCACAAACCCCATCGCGCCGCCAGTGAACCGCGGTAGCCCCGGCAAATCCACCGGCCGATAACGCCCCAAAACTTTTTCCACCACCTCCAACCCATCGCGCACGTGGTTTTCGCCAGCCTCACGGCTCACCGTGTACGCGGCCGTCACTTTGCCGCCCTCCACCACCTGCACTTGATCGCCGTCCTGCCGAATGATACCGCGCGGATTGCAGCCCACGAACGAATATCGGCTCAAATGCTCGCCGCCCTCCACGCTCTCACACAGGAACGCCTCGCCATCGGAACGGATTTTGCGATACGCCGAAAGCGGCGTTTCGAAGTCCGCAAGAATTTCGCGATACACCGGAATCAAATTGCCCGCCTGCGCGTGCTGCAGAAACTCCTCGCGCGAAGGCGTGATGTGCGGGGAATCGCTCACGATTTTTTGCCGTACATTTCCTCAGGATCAATCAACCGCTCCTCGGTGATTTCCGATTCGCCCTCCTTCACCGACGTGAAGAAGCAGCTCTTGTACCCCTCGTGACACGCCGCGCCGATTTGCTCCACTTGGATCAACAGCGTGTCGGCATCGCAATCATACGCCACATCTTTCACCTGCTGCGTGTTGCCGCTGCTCTCGCCCTTCATCCAATATTTCTGTCGGCTGCGGCTCCAAAAATGTGTCTTGCCCTTCTCAATCGTGTCGCGAATCGAGTCTGCATTCATCCAAGCCATCATCAGCACGCGGCCGGTTCCTTCTTCCTGAATGATCGCTGGAATCAGCCCCTGTTCATTGAATTTCAAGTTGTCGATAAATGACATGCGCCGAACTTAACCACAGAGGCACAGAGAACACAGAGAAAAAATCAAACCAGCCGCACCGGAATATCCGCCTTTGCAAGATAGTCTTTCACTTCACTTACGGTATATTCGCCAAAGTGGAAAATGCTGGCGGCGAGAACGGCGTCGGCTTGGCCTTCTTTTAATACGTCGACCATATGATCGAGGTTGCCGGCACCGCCACTGGCGACGATGGGGACGCCTACGGTTTCGCTGATGCGGCGGGTTATCTCGATGTCGTAGCCAGCCTTAGTGCCGTCGGCGTCGATACTGTTCAACACAATCTCGCCCGCGCCAAGGGCCACGGCTTCGCGCGCCCATTCGATGGCGTCCAAGCCGGCTTCCTTGCGGCCACCGTGAGTGAAGACTCGCCATTCGTCAGCGCCGGTTTTTTTTGCGTCGATGCTGACGACGATGCATTGGCTGCCGAATTTTTCCGCGCCTTCGCGAATGAGTTCGGGGCGGGCAATGGCGGCGGAGTTGATGCTCACTTTGTCGGCCCCAGCTTTGAGCATCGTGCTCATGTCCTCCACTGTGCGGATACCGCCGCCGACGGTAAGCGGCATGAAGCATTGATCGCCCGCGCGCTCGATGACGTCCACGATGGTTTTGCGTTCGTGCGCCGTGGCGGTGATATCGAAGAACACCATCTCATCCGCGCCTTGCTCGTTGTACTGCAGCGCCAGCTCGACGGGGTCGCCCACGTTGCGCAGTTCGCCGGCCTCGGCTTTGCCGAATTGCACACCACGGGTCACTTGTCCGTCGTGGACATCGAGGCAGGGAATGACGCGTTTGGCTAACATCCTAAAAGCGCGGCGAGATTAGCGGCGTGGAGAGTCGGTCACGAGTGAAAAAGTTTTTGTACGTGTACATATTATTCTGTTGCCAGCGCGCCGGAAAGGCGTAGACTTTTCGCATGAAACGACTTGTCGGCTTTCTATTGGTTTTGATGACACTGGGATTTGCCCCCCAACTTTCCGCACAACTTTTTGGACCCGGCGTTCTGCGCATGGGGCCGGGAATGGCCGATCAAACCATTGAAATCAAGCTGCCCGCCCAACCCGGCGCGCAGGCGGCCACGGTGCTCATCACGCCACCCGCGCAACCGCAAATAGTGGCACCAATGCCGTATATGCGGAGCTATTATCCGCATCCGCGCTATTTTGGGACGCAACAGGGATTACCGATGCATACGATGGCAATGACGCCGGGATACCAATATGCGCGGCCGATGTACGTGCAGCCGACGGCGGGTTCGGTGATTATTATCACGCCACCGCGCGTAAATGCCGCATATCCTGCAAGAGTGCTATTTGGGAGGTAACCCAAAAAATACAAATTCTAGACATAAAACCGCCTTTTTTGCTTAAAAAGGTGGTTTTATTTTTTCCCATTCTAAAGCGGCACGTGGCTTGCTGTGGATAACATGTTAACAAACCCAGTTTCTCCACTGAAGAAACCAAGAAAGGTGCAGTTATGATAAAAAAAACAGTCGTTTCCGCCCTAATTTTGCTGGTACTTTCTGTGCCTACTGCACAGGCACAACTTTTTCCAGGCCTGAATATTCAAGGTTTACGCGCAGCGGGCGAACCGGCGCCCGCGCCGAAAACGCGGGCACCAGCGGCTACCACCACCACAGTTTTGGGTGCGACAATTGGCGGCGTCTTGGGCAGCAAAAGCAATCGCACAACCGAAGGCACGGCCATTGGCGGTGCATTGGGTTTGTTGATTGGCGAAATGATGGATCGCAAAGCGGCGCAAAAAGCCGAGGGCGAGCGTCAAGCCGCGCTGGAACGTGCACAAAATCCCAACGCCGAGTCCGTTGCGACCGGCCCGTTACCGCAAATTGATCCGGCGACCGGTTTGCCCATTGATCCCAACGCACCCGCCACAGGCACTGCCGCCCCGGTCATTGACCCCGCGACGGGATTGCCCGTGGTTGCCAGCGGCACGGCTCCCGTCATGCCCGCAGAGGCTCCGGCCAAGCCACGTCTTTCACCGCGCAAGCGTGTAAATAAACTTTTCGGGCGATGACTTTTCTGCCATATTCTCCCGTCCAAAGGAGAGGCATGAAACACATCACTACACTTTTTATCGGCATCGCACTTTGGGTTGCGGTGGGTTGCACTAACATCAACTCCCAACACGGGCCGAGCGTCACCGAATTGCGCCCGGGCGAGCGTGGCTTCGTGGCTGGGCTGGGTATCGAGTCGCAGGATCTAGTCACCATTTCCGAGAAGATGGCACGCGGCATTCTTGGCGCGGAACCCATTTCCAATGCCGAGGGCAAACCGGTGGTGGTACTCGAACCCATCAACAACGACACGCGCTTCCCCATCGACAAAGATATTTTCCTCACGCGCATTCGCGTGGCGCTCAGCAAAAATGCTGCGGGCAAAATAAGTTTTGTCGCGCGCGAGCACATGGATAAATTGGAAAAGGAACGCGACCTCAAAATCAGCGGCCAAGTAACCGGCGGCGAAAAAATCACCGGCAACAAATTTAAAGGCGCAGATTTTATTCTCACCGGCACCTTCAAGGCCATCTCCAGCCGGGGCGCATCCGGCGCGAGCGATTACGTGCTGTACACGTTCCAACTCATCGACCCCGACACTAGTGACATCGTGTGGGAGGACTTTCACGAAATCAAAAAACAAGGCAAGGACGACGTCACCTATCGTTAGTCGAGCGCTTGGGTTTTCACGGTGATGAAAATTGCCACGAGCATTTTACTTTTGTGCGCGCTGCTCTTTGCGGCGTGCCAAGCGCCGACCATTCAGCGCGCGCCGGAGTTTAATGGCGATCTCGTGGCGGCCGGTCATCGCAAAATCGCCCAAGCTCCCGCACACGATAAAAACCGCTGGCGGCTCATCACCGCCATACACGCACTCAATCTCGGTCAGCACGACGAAGCCCGCACATTGCTCACCACCGCAATGCCCTCGGCGGGGCAAATTTTGCAATCCGATGCCCGCACGCGCTTGGCGCAGAGCCTGTTTTCGCCCGAAAACGTAAAAGGTTTCCATGGCGAATCTCACGAACGCGCGATGGGCTGGTTTTATCGCGGGATGTTTTATTGGATGGATGGTGAGCCCGACAACGCCCGCGCCTGTTTCCGCACCGCGCAGCTTATGGACGCCCTCGCCGCGCAGCCGAAGCATCGCGCCGACTGGGTGTTGCTCGATTATCTCGATGGCTACATCACCACCAAGCTCGGCCGCGGCGGCGGTGATGCCCTCACCCGCGCCCAAGCCAATGCCGGCACCACTGCCCTGCCCGATTACAATTCAAAAGCCAACGTGATGGTGTTTCTGCAATTCGGCTTTGGGCCGATGAAGAAAACCGGCGGCGATGTGGGTGAAAAAATCGTTTACGACGGAGGCCATTCCCAAGCCCGCGCCGCTCGCATCACCGTGGGTGGGCGAACGCTCATTGCTCCAGCTTTCGACAACCTCACCTTCCAAGCTTCCACCCGTGGCAATCGCGCGATGGACGCCATCCTCGCCAAAAAAGCCGGCATCAAAAAAACCGGCGATCTCGTGGGTGACATCGGCGTGACGGCCGGTGCCATCCTCGCCAGCGAGCCCAAAACCGAAGGCGCGGGCGTGGCGTTGCTGGGCGCGGGCCTTGCGGGCAAAATTATTGGTGGATCCACCGAGCCGCGAGCGGACACGCGGACGTGGACCAATCTGCCACAGCATCTCAGCTTCGCCGCGTTGCAACTACCCACCGGCACGCACACGGCCGTGATCGAATTTCTCGATGCCAACGGCATTGCCTTGCCGGATCGACAAAAAAATGTTTCAGTAACCGTACAGACCGGCCGCGACACCGTGTTATTTGTGTCCGATTAAAAAAGGAGATTTATGAAAACCAAACTCATCTTGTTATTGAGCGTCTGCGCCATCATCGGCGGCTGCGGTGCGCCCGTTGCTCAACAAGCCGCCGCGGCCAACAACAGCACGTTTGTAGCGCTCGGCACGCTCGGCGCACGCACGGTAAAATGCACGGCGATGCAGGAAACGCAACTGACAGATGGCCGATTGAAGGTGCGCGCGAATATTTTAAACCTCATCAACAAGCGCGTGGACTTGCAAGTAAGCTGCTCGTTCAAGGACGAACAGGGATTTGCCATCGACACCACGCCGTTCCAAACGCTCATCCTCGATGAGACGGCGCAGGAAACGGTGGAGTTCATTTCGCTCAACGCCCAAGCCAAATATTACACCGTGCGCGTGCGACTGGCGCGCTAACTTATTCAAGCTATGAAAAAAATTGCACTGCTCATTCCCGCTTTGTTGATGGTCGGCTGCGTCGGCTCGTCGAATTCGTCGCGCAATGCGATGGTGGTTTTCAAACAAACCGCCGCACCGGTGGAAGGTGAAAAATATGTGTACACCGTGTCACCCGCCGTGCCGCTTTCTCAAATTTACAATGCCCAGCAAGCGCAGCAAATCGTGGAGGATTTCCGCGCGGCCTACGTGAAACTCGGGGCACCGCGAATCAACATCATCGTGAACCTTCCGCAAGGCGCGTTTGAAGTGCCGCAGATTCCCACCGTGGGTGTGGGCGGCACGCCGCAGATTGATCCAGCCACGGGCTTGCCAATGCCCGTCGGAGTGGGCGGTGCCGCGCCTACCGCCGCGCCAAGGATTTTTGACACGGACGAATTGTCGACGCGCCAAACCAAGCGCGAGGTGGAGTTACTCTTTGGCCGTCCGCTGCGGTTGGCGGGGGCCACGCTGATTGATCCCGCCCAAACGAATTTGCCGGAACTCACGCTGGAAATTTTATTGGGCGAACGCAAGATCAAGGTGCCGGGCATCAACGGCCCAAAATCGCACACCGTGCCGGACATCATCGTCACCGCCACGCGCGCCGCCGATGGCCAAGTGCTCGGGCAAGCCACGGTGCTGGATCTTTTCAAACATCAGGCCGCCGCGGCACGGATGTTGCAACGCTACAACATCCAGCAACTCACCGAAGCCACTGCGCTGGCATTGATGAAGGATATTGCGTCAACGGCGAAGTAGGGCTGGAGACCACACGCGGGGCGCGCGCGCTTCTCGTCACTTCACCCCCACGTTAATCGTCATCGCGCTGCCGAGGATTCGGTGGATGACGACGTCTTTGCAGCCAAGTTCGCGCATCGTTTTTTCCACGCCATTCTGGGCGGGATAATTTTCGAGTGACTCGTGGATGTAGGCGTAGGCTGGCGCATCACGGCAAACAAGCCGGCCGAACCATGGGACAATCCACTTCAAGTACTGAAAATAAATCCATCGCCACGGCGCGAAGCCGGGTTTGCCGAAATCGAGCACGAGCATTTTGCCACCGGGCTTGGTGAGGCGATACATTTCGCGCAGGCCGTTTTCAAAACTGGCGAGGTTGCGGAGGCCAAAAGCAATTGTGACGCAATCAAAATGATCATCGGGCAGCCTTGTATCCAGCGCATCACCTTCGCGGAAGGTGACGGTGAGATCGCGGTTGCGGCGGATTGCTTGGTCGAGCATGGGCTTGCTGAAATCAAGGGCGACCACGTCCGCGCCGCAATCGGCAAGGGCGAAGGCGATATCGCCCGTGCCGCAACAGAGGTCTAGCGCGCGCTGGCCGGATCGGGGATTGGCAAGGGCGACGAGGCGATTTTTCCAGTGCCGATGCAGCCATAAGCTCTGCAAATCATTGATGAAATCATAGCGGGGGGCAATGGTGTCAAAGAGGTCACGCACGCGCTCAGCACGCGTTTCATCATTAGAAAAATAGCCCTCTGCCATGCCCAAGGACGATAGCACGTTGAACGCGACAGGGCTGTGCTAAAAAAGTTTTTTCAATAAATCTCATCGACGATGCGTCAGGAAGATGTTGAGAAAAGGGGTTGCCAAATGGCCATCGGGCCACTAAACCCCGCCGCAACGTTTGCAACAAATGGGCAAAACACTAGTCATCGCCGAGAAGCCGTCGGTCCAGACCGACCTTGCCCGAGTTCTGGGCAAGACGCTTGGCAAGTTTGAGCGGAAGGGCAAAGACCGCAACAGCTACTTCGAAAATGACAACGCAATTGTCACTTCGGCAGTCGGGCATTTGGTGGAGTTGAAAATGCCGGAAGGCCCGAATGGCAAAAAGTTGCCGTGGGGCATCAAGCATCTACCCATCATCCCCGCAAAGTTTGAGCTGCAGCCGATTGAAAAAAGTGAGTCGCGGCTGAATCTGTTACTGCGCTTGATCAAGCGCAAGGAGGTCGATCAAATTATCAACGCCTGCGACGCAGGCCGCGAGGGGGAATTAATCTTCCGCTACATCATGGCGCTGGCCGGCGTGGAGAAACCGATGAAGCGAATGTGGATGCAGTCGATGACCGACGGTGCGATTGTCGAAGCGTTCCAAAAATTACGCGAGGATGGCCGGATGCAGCCGCTGGCGGACGCGGCGTTGTGCCGGTCGGAAAGCGATTGGCTGGTGGGACTCAATGGCTCGCGCGCACTCACGGCGTTCAACTCGCGCCACGGTGGATTTAATATGACGAGCGCCGGCCGTGTGCAGACGCCCACGCTCACGATCCTCAGCGAGCGCGAGCGGTTAATTCGCGATTTTGTGCCGCGCGATTATTGGGAAGTGCACGCAGAGTTTGAAGTGTTGGCGGGCACGTACGCGAGCCGATGGTTCCGCGAGGATTTTAAGAAGGACGAAAACGACGATCAAACGCGCGCCGAACGCATTTGGACCGAAGCCGAGGCCGCGGCGATTGTGGCCCGTTGCACGGGCAAAACGGGCATCGTCGAGGAAATCAAAAAGCCCGCCAAGCAGGCGCCGCCGCAGCTTTACGATCTCACCACATTGCAACGCGAGGCCAGCAGCCGCTTTGGATTCAGCGCGCGCAACACGCTCGGTATCGCGCAGTCGCTTTACGAACGCCACAAGCTGCTGACCTATCCGCGCACGGACTCGAAATGTCTTCCGGAGGATTACATTGACACCGTGCGCAGCCATCTCGCCGGATTCGCCAAGGCCAAACCCAACGCTACGTTGGCTCCGGAAGTCATCGCCGCCTGCTCCAAAGTGTTGAGCAACGATTGGGTTACGCCGAGCAAACGCATTTTTAATAACGCAAAAATAAGCGATCACTTTGCGATTATCCCAACCGGGAAAATTCCCGCGGGCGGACTCAAGGAACAAGAGCAAAAAATTTATGACCTCGTGACGCGGCGGTTTGTGGCCATCTTTTTTCCGTCGGCGGAATTCGAAAACACCCGCCGCATCACACGCATCGCGGAGGATTCATTTCTCACCACCGGCAAAGTTTTGGTGGTGCCCGGTTATCTCGAAGTGTACGGCCGCCGCCCCGGCGTGGCCACAGAGAAGGACGAGCTTGTGCCCGCCCAAACCGGCGAGGAAGCGCAGGCTAAGGAAGTCACCCTCAAAGGCGAACACACCAAACCGCCCGCGCGTTACACGGAGGCCACGCTGCTTTCCGCGATGGAAACCGCCGGCAAACGCGTGGACGACGATGAACTGCGCGAGGCGATGAGCGAGCGCGGCCTCGGCACGCCCGCCACGCGCGCGGCCATCATCGAAGGGCTCATCGCGCACAAATATGTTTTCCGCCACGAACAACAAAAGCGCGACCTCGTGGTTTCAAACAAAGGCCTCGCGTTGATCGATTTGCTAGAGGACATCGGCATCGAGGCGCTCACTTCGCCGGAGTTGACCGGTGAATGGGAGTACAAACTCAAGCAAATGGAATCCGGCGCGCTCAGTCGCGAAGCATTTATGGGCGACATCAAATCGCTCACCAAAGACATCGTCGAGCGCACGGTCGGCAAAATGACTGAGCTGGCCAATCGCACCTATCCCGACCTCGAAGCCATCTGCCCCAGCTGCGGCACCACCACGCTCAAACAAACCGACGGCAACTACGAATGCACTGGCGCGGATTGCAAATTCAAACTCAATAAATACATCGCCAGCCACAAACTCATCCCCGCGCAAGCCAAGGGGTTGCTGGAAAAAGGACGCGTGGGGCCATTTGAAGATTTCAAAAACCGTTTTGGCCAACCCTTCGTTGCTGAAATACAAATGGCCGAAGGCGCGCGCGGCGCGTGGAAGCCAGAATTCGTTTTCGAAGGCGACGAAGAACGCGAAGCCGAAGCCAAAAACCTCAGCGACGACCAACTCCTCTGCGAAGCCACCCTCGCCGATAGCACGGCTACAAAAGTTTACGAGACTGACCGCGCCTATCTTTGCCCCGATATGGCGCGAGACAAACAAAAGAACGGCACTCGCATCGCCAAGGAAATCCTGAAAAAAGAAATCTCCGCGGAACAAGCCACTAAACTTTTCGTGGAAGGCAAGACCGATCTCATCGCCGGTTTCATTTCCAAAAAAGGCCGGCCCTTCAGCGCCCATTTATTACTCGATAAAACCACCGGAAAACTCAGCTGGGAATTCCCCCCGCGCCCCAAGAAGCCTGCCAAGAAAAAAGCCGCCAAGAAGGCTACGAAAAAGACCCCAAAGGAAGAAGATTCGCAGAGCGAATGATTTCCCTGTGCACTCTTTGCCCCTGTGGTTCATCTTGTTTTTCACCCCCACTTCTGTTAGCGTCAGCGTATGTCGGGGAGGGCAGACAATTCCACATCATCCGTCGCGGATAACGACACGTTCGTGTCGTCGTTTCTGGATTATTTGCACACCGAAGCGGGATCGTCCGTGTACACGCAGCGCAACTACAGACAGGCGCTCACGGAATTTTCGCAATGGTACTTTGGCGAACGCAACACCGCGCCGGATTGGTTGCACTTAAAGAAACTCGATTTCCGAGGCTACTTGCGCTTCCTCGGGCGAGGCAATCTCAGTCGCTCTGCGGTGCAACTGCGCTTCTCCGCGTTGCGTTCATTCTACAAACATCTAATGCGGCGCGGCAAACTCGATGCCTCGCCTGTCAAAGAAATAACGCTGCCCAAAAAAGAAAAACGGCTGCCTCAATTTCTCACACTCGACCAAGCCGCCGCATTGATGGAAGCGCCCATCGTGGAACTGACCACCGCGCGCAAGCACGCGGAGAAGGACGCCGAAATCGATCCCGCGCCGTACCTCCGCGATGCCGCCATCCTCGAGGCGATTTATTCCTGCGGGCTGCGCATTAGCGAAGCTTGCGGGCTGCGCGTGCTCGATCTCGATCGCGAAGAACGCCTGCTGCGCGTCCACGGCAAAGGCAAAAAGGAACGTCAAGTGCCCATCGGCGCACCGGCCGTGGCGGCCATTGAGCGTTATTGGGCCGCGCTGGAGCATCCGCCCACCGATGAGATGCCCGTCTTCCTCGCCAACCCCGACGAACTTCGGCCAGTTTATCCGCGCCTTGTGCAGCTGCATTTTAAGCACTACCTCGCCGCTGCTGAGCTCGATCCCACACTCACCCCGCACAAGCTCCGCCACAGTTACGCCACCCATCTGCTCAATGCCGGTGCTGACCTCCGCAGCGTGCAGGAACTGCTCGGGCACGAAAATCTCGTCACCACCCAAGTCTACACCCACCTCACCACCGGCCGCCTTAAACAAGCCTATGACGCCGCCCATCCGCGCGCCAAAGTAAAGCCGCAGTGATTGCCACCCGCCCCTGATTCGGCCCATAGTCGCCCGTGCACTTGGGGCATTTGCGAATGCGGGATTTTCGAAACTACGGGCGGCTCGATGCCGACTTCGGGCCGGGCTTTCACGTGCTGCTCGGCCGCAATGCGCAGGGCAAAACCAATCTGCTCGAGGCCGTTCATTTGCTCGCCACCCTGCGGAGCTTTCGCGGCGTGGGTAGCGCCGCCATGGTGCGCCACGGCCAACCCAACTGGTTCGTGGGTGGCCGCGTAGTGGCCACCGGCTCCCATGCCATTAAACTTTACTGGAGCAAAAACGAGCGCCGTCTCACCCTCGACGATCAACCCATTCGCAAACTCACCGATTACCTCGGCACCCTCCGCACCGTCGCCTTTTGCACTGAGGACCTACAGCTTATCAAAGGTGCAGGACGCGGCCGCCGGCGCTTCCTTGATTTTCTCCTCACCCAAACCCTGCCCACTTACCTACCGCTTTTGCAAAACTACACGCGGGCCGTGCGCTCCCGCAATGCGCTGCTCAAAAAACGACCCATCGATGAAGCCTCTCTCGAAAGTTTCACGCACGAAATGGTCAAGCTCGGCAACGAAATAATGACCCACCGCCACGCGCTCCTGCCCGAACTCGCCCCGCGCATCACCGCCGCCCATCAACGTATCGCCCCCGATGGCGAAGAACTGCTTGTCGAATACCAACCCCGCGTCAAAGAAGATTTCGCCGCCGAACTCCAGCGCGTGCGCGAACGCGAACGCGCCCTCGGCTCCACCCTCCTCGGCCCGCACCGCGATGAATTGAGCCTCCAGCTCAACAACAAACCCGCCGCCGATTTCGCCAGCGAAGGCCAAAAACGAACCCTCGCCATCGCCCTCAAACTCGCCCAATCCGAGCACCTCACCGCCACCCACGGCGCCCCGCCCATTCTATTGATCGACGACGTAATGGGCGAACTCGACGCCTCCCGGCGCCAAGCCTTCCTCCCCCTCCTAAGCCAATGCACCCAAGGCCGAGGCCAAGTCTTCATGACCTGCACCGAGCAAAACTGGCCCGAAGAACTCGGTGAAGAATTGCAAAAATGGGAAGTGAACGAAGGGGAACTGAATCAAAGGTAGGAAGTGCTCTCCGAGCGCGCCCATGCGGTTTCAGGGAAACCGCCCTACCTAAAACAAATACGACTGAATATAATCCACCACCGGCTCCGGCCATACGCCGAGTACCACCGTCAACAACGCCAGCACGAGAATCGCCACGGAGGCGGACAAACCCACCGGCGAATTATCCATCTCACCGGTTTCCTCGCGCACGAAGACGGCTTTGAGGATTTTCAGGTAATAATAAAGTGCCACTACGCTGAAGGCGAGAGCCACGGCCACGAGCCAATATAAACCGTCACTCCAGTATTCCATTTGTGGCGCGGCGTGAATGGCGGCGTAGAATAAATAAAATTTCCCCACAAACCCCGCGAGCGGGGGGATGCCTGCCAACGACAGCACGAATACCAGCAAAGCCAGCGAAAGGCCGGGGCTGGTTTTCCAAGCGCCCCGAAAATCATCGATGAGCGCCTCGCGCCCGAGCCGGTCATTCCACACGCTCACCACCGCGAACGCGCCCAGCGTGGCGATGGCATAAACGATCGCATAAAACATTGCCGCCGCGCGGCCGGCATCCGTGAAGGCCACCACGGCCACCAGAATATAACCGGCATTGGCAATGGCGCTATAGGCGAGCAACCGTTTTACATTCGCCTGCCGCAACGCGCCGAGGTTGCCCACCGCCATACTCGCCACGGCCATTAACAACAGCAGCGGAACAATCGTCGAGTGCGCCGATGGAAGTGAAACCGGCCCGAGCAATGCGAGCAACAACGCCACCCCGGCGATTTTTGAGCCACTGGCAATCCATGCCGCCGCGGGAGTGGGCGCCGCTTGATACACATCCGGCGCCCACAAATGAAATGGCGCGAGCGCCAGCTTGAAACCAAGCCCCACCAAAATAAATAAATACGCCACCATCACCAGCCGTGGCGCTTCCGCGAGCGTCGCCTGTGTGATGTCCAGTTTCCCAAGCGTGCCGAATAAATAACTGATGCCGAATAACAGAAACGCCGAGGCCACACCGCCGTAGGTGAAATATTTCAGTGCCGCCTCGGCGGATTCCTTGCGCACGGGGTTTAGCGCGGTGAGCGCGTACAGGCTCAGACTAACCAATTCCAACGCCACGAATGCCCCGAGTAAATTGCGGCTAGTGACCATGAAACCCATCCCCAATGTAGCCAGTAACAGCAGCGCGAAATACTCGCTCACTTGCGGTGTGGAAATCGTCCGAGCCGCCAATGGCAGCACCAATAGTCCCAGCAAAAACAGAACGCCCTTCAACGCCAGTGTGCCGGTGTTCAAAACCAGTTGACCTTGAGTGGCAACTCCCAGCGCGTGACCCTCCACCGCGAGGCTGCCGGTTAATTGGCAACCCAAAACCACCAGTGCCGCCACCAACCCAAAACCGCAAATACGTGAGGCCGCACACGCGCGGCACGTCAGCGATGCGCCACGCAGTTTGGTGTAGTCCACGCCCAACGCCGCGAATAGCGCTACAACCACAATGAGGTCGGGCAAGAGCGCGGTGAATATTGCGGAGTAATTCATTTATTAAAAACGGTTCAGCAAAAGTTGCAGGCTGCCGGCGATGTGATTGGTGAGCAACCACGGACACAGCCCGATAAGCAACGACGCGCCGAGCAACAACGCCACACCGGCCTTTTCCGGCAATGTCATCGGTGGATAATCAGCATCGTTTTCTCCGTTGTTGCCATCGCTGGCATCATTGCCAATGCTCCGCTCGCGGAAAAATGCTTCGTGAATTTTTGCCAGCGTGTAGCCGAACGTTGCCAGCACGCCCACGCCCGCGGTGATGACAATCCATGTTGGCAAAGCCGCCCACGCGCCGAGCAACACGTACAGCTCGGACACAAACCCACTGAATCCCGGCAAGCCCATCGACGCCAAGGCCGCTACGATGAAAATCCAAGCGATGCCCGGCATCCGTTCCATTAGCCGGTGCAATTCATCAAGCATTCGCGTTTTGGTGCGCGTGTAAATCACCGTGCCCACCAGCGCGAAGAGCAGTGCGCCGATGACGCCGTGCGAAAACATTTGCAGCACTGCGCCCGTCATCCCCGTGAGATGCAGCGTGCCGATGCCCAGCAAGACAAAGCCCATATGGCTCACGCTGGAATAGCCGATCACGTATTTGAAATCATCCTGCCGCAACGCCGCCAGCGCACCGTAAATGATGTTGATCACCGCGAACACTGCCACCCACGGTGCCCACACCATAGCGCCTTCGGGCAGCAAACCCACCGCCACGCGCAGGCAACCGTATGCGCCCAGCTTCATCACTACGCCTGCCAGCAACATACTCGCCGCTGTGGGCGCAGCCGAGTGACCTTGCGGCGCCCATGTGTGGAACGGCCACATGCCCGCCAAAATCGCAAAGCCCACGAACATCACCGGGAACACCACCGCCTGCAGTCCGCTGGAAAAGTCCACGGTCATCAGCACGCGCAAATCGAAGGTGTTCAATCCGGAAGCAAAGAACAGCGCCAGCATTCCGATCAACACCAACGCGCTGCCACCGAAGGAATACATCACCAGCTTCATCGCCGCGTACTCGCGCTTTGCGCCGCCCCAAATGGCGATCAGAAAATATTTGGGCACAATCGCGATTTCATAAAAGACAAACAGCAGAAACAAATCCATCGACAAAAACACCCCGTACACCCCTCCAATCAGCGCGAAGTAAAAAGCGTAAAACTGATTGGCCCGATGATCGAGATTCCAAGTGAAGAGCACCCCCGCCACGGCCACCAATCCCGTGACCAACAATAACGGCAAACTGATTCCATCAAATCCGGTGATAAACGCCACCCCCATCGAGGGAATCCAAGTTTGCCGGATGACATCCTCCATCCCCGGCCCTGTGTAGCGCAGGGCGCAGCAAAACGCCGCCGCCAATCCCAGCAACGCCGTCAGCAGCGCCACCCAGCGAATGCGCCGATGCGCCGTCGCGGGCAATAACCCACAAACCAGCGCGCCGGCAAAGCTGAAGATGACTGTGAGCAATGCAATCATATCAAAACAAGATTGAACTAAACCGCAGCCAAGTGCCCGGTGCCATTCCCACCCAAAATACGAGGATGAGGAGCGGAATTAAAATAAACGTTTCCATCAAAGATAAATCCGGCATCGCGCGATGCCGTTCGGGCGTGGGGCCAGTAAATATTTTTTGTAGCATCGTCAGCAAAAACACCGCCGTTGCCAAAAGCCCCAACGTGGCCACTGCTGTGATGCCCGGTGCCACGGCAAAGCTGCCACTGAAAACCAAAAACTCTGCCGCAAACCCAGCCATAAACGGCAAGCCGAGCGAACAAAACGTCAGCATAAAAAACGCCGCCGCGAAACGGGGTGTTACTGAACTCAGCCCTCCAAAGTCGCCCAAGCCACGCGCGCCAGCGCGTTCTTCCAACAAACCCACGAGATAAAACAAGCCCGCCGCAGCAATGCCGTGCGCGAACATTTGCAGAATAATGCCTTGCGTGGCCAACGCGCGCACATCGATTTGTGCACCATCGGTTGCAAGCCCAATTGCGCCCACCGCGAGCACGCAAAAGGCGACGTGATTGAGCGAAGAAAACGCCAGCATCCGTTTGAGATCCGTTTGGCGTAGCGCGAGGAATGCGCCCCACAAAATCGTCACCAACGCGAAGGCCATCAGCGGTGTGGCGTAGTGCTTCAAATGCTCTGGAAAGATGGGTACCACCAATCGTAGAAAACCGTACACGCCCATTTTGCTCATCACGCCCGTGAGCAGCATCGCCACCGGCGCGGGCGCGGCAGCATACGCGGGTGCCTGCCAAATGTGCAGCGGCGCCATCGGTACTTTTACCCACAAGCCCGCGAGCACCGCACAGAAAACCCACGGGCTAACATCCACGCCCATTCCGGCGAGCGTGATGAAATCGAAAGTCTTCGTTTGCTGATAAATAAACAGGAATCCCAACAGCATCGCCACGCTGCCAACCACGGTGAACAGGAAAAAGTTCAGCGCCGCACGATGACGCTCTTCGCCCTCGCCGAAAAGTTTGATGAGGAAAAATGCCGGCACCAAAGCCAGCTCCCAGTAAAGAAACCAATGGAAAAAGTTGAGCGCCGTAAAGGTGCCGAAGAGCCCTGTGAAAAGCAGACTTAACAACGCAAAATAAGTACGCGGCCGGTCGGTGTGTTTCCAGGACGCCAGCACCACTAACGGCGCGAGCACTGCGGCAAGCAGGAGCACTAGGGCATTAAGGCCATCGAGGCCGACGAAGTAGTCAATACCGAGCGCAGGAATCCAATTGAATTTTTCCTGAAACTGGATGCCGGTTTCCGCGAGATCAAACCGCGTGAGCATAAACACCGTCAGCGCCAGAGACACCAACGCGCCACCGAGCGCGACCATCCGCGCACGCGCTTCCGGCAGGGCAAACATCAAAATCGCCGCCGCAATCGGTGCTAATGTGAGCGCGGTAATCATATCATCCAAAACAAGAGCAGCCCCAACGCCACCGCGCCGAAGGCGATGAGCCGGAGGTAGCTTGACAAAAACCCACTTTGCGGACGCGTGACCGCCCAGCCACAGTCGCGCAATTTCTGGCACAAGCCATCAAAGGCAAACGTGTCGATGAAGCGACGATCGCCGCCGATAGCCACCGCGCTGCTGAGCGCGCGCGCCAACGCCACGGCCATATCGCGCACGAAGAGCAGCAGCTCGTTGAGTTGCTCCCAAATGATGGCCATCAGATTCCAAAGGCGGCCCAAGGTGGCGGCGTAGAGTTCATCGAACCATAACTTCTCGCGCAAGGGCGCGACTGCCAGTGGATCGGTTCCCTCGCCGAGCTTGCGTCCGCCGTAAAACAACCAACCAATCAGAATGCCCCCCAACGCCACGGCCACACTCACGACGATGACGATGGTTCCGTGCGGGGCCGCCGAGCCGGGTAGTTTTTCAAAAACCGGTTCGTGCGCCAACGCACCGAGGCCAAGCGCGGCCACGGCGAGAATGATGAGCGGCACGGTCATCACTTTGGGGCTTTCGTGCGGTTCGTGTTCGCCGCGATGCGCACCGGTGAACACGTACAAACATTGGCGCGTCATGTAAATTGCAGTGAGCAGCGAAGCAAATGCGGCGATCCAAAAGATGGGGCGATTGGCCGCCCACGCGCTCGCGAGGATTTCGTCTTTGCTGAAAAATCCGCTCGTAAATGGAAACGCCACCAACGCCGCCGTACCGCACAAATAAGCGATGGATGTGATGCGCATCGATTTCCACACGCCACCCATTTTGCGGATGTCCTGTTGCTCGTGGCAACCGTGGATAATACTGCCCGCGCCAAGAAAAAGCAGCGCCTTGAAA
>JAPKEI010000469.1 GCA_028872685.1 Verrucomicrobiota bacterium
CTGGTTCGGGCCGCATCACGTTGGCTAACCAAATCGCCGACACTGCCAATCCGCTGACCTCCCGCGTTTATGCCAACCGCATTTGGCATCATCTACTCGGGCGCGGCATTGTGCCGAGCACGGATAACTTTGGCGTACTCGGCGAAGCGCCGACGCATCCGGAGCTGCTCGATTGGCTTGCGCAACGACTGGTCGAAAACGGGTGGTCCACTAAAAAACTCATCCGCGAAATTATGCTTTCGCGAACATACCGGATGAGCAGCAAACCCGCCAACGCCGCCACCGAGGCCAAAGACCCCGCCAATACGCTGTTGCACCGAATGCGCGTGCGGCGGCTGGAAGGCGAGGCGATTCGTGATGCGATTCTGGCAGTGTCCGGCCGATTGGACAAAAAAATGTACGGCCCACCCGTGGCCGTGCACCTCACTCCATTTATGGAAGGCCGCGGCAGGCCGCGATCGGGGCCGGTAGATGGCGCGGGCCGCCGCACGATTTATCAGGAAGTGCGCCGCAATTTTCTTTCGCCGATGATGCTAGCTTTCGACCAGCCCTTTCCGCTTTCCACTTTTGGCCGCCGCACCTCGTCCAATGTCCCCGCGCAAGCGTTGATTTTGATGAACGATCCTTTCGTGGTCGAGCAATCCAAACTCTGGGCCAAACGCATTCTCAGCGCGAACGCCAACGATCCCGCCCGCATCCGCACCGCATACGAAACCGCCTTCGGCCGCCCACCCAACGCCGACGAACAAAAAGCCGCCACGGTTTTTCTCCAAACCCAAGCCAAAGCCCACGGCGAAAAACAACCCGCCGAAAAGTCATGGAGCGATTTCTGTCACGTGCTGTTTAACGTGAAGGAGTTTGTGTTTTTGAATTAGGCTTGGTAACCCTCATCCGCGCTTCGGCGTAAACCCAAAACATGGCAGCCATTGAGGCAGAAAATTTGACGCGCGTTTATCGCGTGGGCGATGGGGAGGTGCGGGCCTTGGATGGCTTGAGCCTCTCGGTTCCAGAGGGCGAACTGGCGGCAGTGATGGGGCCGAGCGGTTCGGGCAAGTCCACGCTGCTCGCGTTATTGGGTGGGTTGGACACGGCCACGGCGGGGCGTGTGAGCGTGCACGGCGAGGCGCTGGAAACGAAGTCTGCCGATGAGCTGGCGACCTACCGGCGCGACTCGGTGGGATTTATTTTTCAGGATTTCTTTTTGTTGGGGCATCTCACAGCGGAAGAAAACGTGGAGGTGCCCCTCAAGCTCGCCGGAATGGAGCGCACCGAGCGCCTCGCCCGCGCACGGGAATTGATCGAACAAGTGGGCCTCGGCCATCGGGGCGGGCATTTACCCAATCAACTTTCAGGCGGCGAACGCCAACGCGTGGCGATTGCGCGCGCGCTTTCTAACCGACCCAAATTGGTATTGGCAGATGAGCCCACGGGGAATCTGGACGAAAAAACCGGACACGAAATCGCAGATATGTTGGTGCAACTTAATGCGGAGCAAAACATCGCGATGCTGCTGGTGACGCACAACCCG
>JAPKEI010000150.1 GCA_028872685.1 Verrucomicrobiota bacterium
GAAGACGCAGAAAAAGACTGCCACCTTTGATGGCAAGAAAGCCAGCAATGATGGCCGCTATGTTGCGATTAATGACCGGTTGGTAGTGACTACTCCTGCTGAGGGTCGGCGGGTCCAGCAACTCTGGACCACGCGTGAATTTCCCAAGAATTTTATTTTGAAACTCGAGTTTCGTGCCACACCCAATGCTGATAGTGGTATCTTTATCCGCCGCCCTCAACTCCAATGCCGGGATTATGTGCTGGCCGGGCCGTGGAAGGATTTAAAGAAATACAAGCCACAGGACTGGAATGAAATCGTGGCGATCGTTAAGGACGGCGTGGCCCACTGCACCTGTAATGGCGAGGTGCTTAATGCTGAGTTCAAGGTTCCAGCCAGTGGCCCTATCGGTTTGGAAGGTGATCGCGGCCAAATGGAATACCGCCGCATACGGGTGAAGGAATTGGAATAAATCTGAATCGCATCATAGGCTTTTCTGTCTCTATTAGAGACGTACGGTAATGAGGCACATTCTTTTAGTAGCGGGTTGGGGAATCTTTGGAGGCCTAGCTTGGGCTGAGGTGCCACAGGCCAAGCTCGCTGAGTTTCGGGCAAAAGTGGATCCGGTGTTGAAGCGGGTGTGTGTGGGGTGTCATGGACCGGATAAGCAAAAGGGGAAGTTCCGCATTGATACGTTGGACCCGGATTTGCTGAAGGGTAAGGATGTCAGCTGGTGGTTGGAGGTGTTTGACGTGATTGGTAATGGAGAGATGCCGCCAGAGGATGCGAAGGTGCAGTTGGCGGATAAGGAGAAGGCTCAGATTATCGATTGGTTGTCGGGTGAGATTCAGTTGGCGTCGCAGGTGCGACGAAGCGAACAGGGCCACACTTCATTTAGACGCATGACGCGTTACGAGTACAAGTACGCGATGCAGGATTTGCTTGGATTGCCGCATGATTTCTCACGCGATCTACCACCGGAGACCTCTTCGGAGGATGGCTTCAAGAACAGCTCTGAAATGTTGCAGATGACCGCGGTGCAGTTTGCTCAATACCGGGTGCAAGCGCGACGGGCACTGCAGCTAGCCACGGTGCGCGATGATCGGCCTGCATCGGTTTATTACGCGATCACGATGAAAGCTGCCTCAGCTAAAGTCGATGCTACCTATGCGGCTTTTGTGGAAAAGAAAAAGAAGCAGATTGAAAATGGTGTTATCACGCTGGAGGCTGCCAAGAAAAGAGAAGCTAACAAGTACGCGGTAAAACCAAGCGGTACACACTTCAAGAATTTGATTACTGGCGACGGCGTCAGGGCACATTGGAGTTATGGTGGTGCGAAGTATGCGTGGAAGCCCACGGACAAGCGTCCGGAGGTGCCGGCTGTTTTATCGGATGTTGTGATCATACCGGCCAATCAGAAATTCATCATCGACTTGGGTAATGGATTGCCGGACACGGGCAACATGCGCGTGCGCATCCGGGCCGCGCGTGTCTCGGACGAAGGTAATCACCGGCCGACCTTGCGGCTGCATTTCGGCAATCAAGCGAGCAATGACTCGCGGGTGTCGGTGGATGTCGGAGGACACGATATTACTATCGACGCGCCACAGGGTAAACCGCGCTTTTATCATTGGGACGTGCCGCTCACCGAAATTCCGCGCAACGCTTTCCGAGCAACACATAAGCTGGGTCAATTGCCCAACCCCGCGGAGTTTCTCGATCTACGCAATACCTCCAGTACGCCGGTTGCGTTGGCAATTGATTACGTGGAGATCATTGCTCCGATGCTTGACCAATGGCCGCCTCAATCACACACACGTATTTTCCACGAGCGCAAGGGCGCCGATGATGAAACCTACGCACGTGAAGTGCTCGTGCGTTTCATGAGTCGTGCTTGGCGGCGGCCGGTGAGCGACTCCGAGGTGGATCAGAAACTGGCACTGTACGGCAAGCTGCGACCGCAGTGCGAAGATTTTCAGGAGGCGATGGTGGAAGTGCTTGCCTCGGTGATGTCTTCACCGAAGTTTTTGTATCTCGTTCGAGCTGGCGAGAAGGGCGAGGGTGGTCAGCGCATCTCAGGTTCCGAATTGGCCAGTCGGCTGTCATTTTTCCTCTGGAGCAGCCTGCCTGATGCGGAATTGATGCATCTAGCCAAGCAGGGAAAACTTTCTGATGCCAAGGTGTTGGATCAACAAGCCAAACGGCTGCTGGGCGATCCCAAGGCAGCGCGGTTTGCGCGGCATTACACACGTCAATGGCTGGGGATGGACCAGTTGGATTATGTAAAGATTGACTCCAAGGCTTACGGTAAAGTTGACCCATTATTGATGGAGGCGATGAAGCAGGAGCCGGTGGCGCTTTTTGCCGAGATGCTGCAGCACAACCGGCCGATTATGGATTTTCTACACTCAGACTACGCGCTGGTGAATGATCGGCTCGCGCGGCATTACGGCCTGCCCGAAGTGTTCGGCGATCAACTGCGCAAAGTGAAGTTGCCGGATGAAATCAAGCGCGGCGGTCTGCTCACGTCGGCGGGCCTGCTTGCAATGAACTCGAATGGCAAGGATTCTAACCCGCTCAAACGCGGCATTTGGCTGCTGGAAAATCTGCTGAACGATCCTCCACCTCCCCCACCGCCGGCCGTGCCGGAGATTGATCTAGCCGATCCTGAAATCCTCAAAATGACTCTTAAGCAGCGCATGGAGGATCACCGTAGCGACCCAGCGTGTTACTCGTGTCACTCCAAGATCGATCCGTGGGGCATCGCATTTGAGAACTTCGACGCCCTCGGCCAGTGGCGCGATAAGATCGGCGGCAAACCGGTTGATGCCGCCAGCGTGTTATTCAACAAGGATGAGTTGCGCGGCATGAAGGGATTGAAAGACTATCTTAGGGTCAACAGGCAGGACCAGTTCGCGCGCGCGATGGCACACAAAATGGCCGCCTATGCGCTGGGCCGTCCTTTGACATTCGGCGACCGCGCCGAGGTGGACCGCATCACCACTGAGCTGCGCAAGCGCGGTGACGGCTTGGCGGCCCTCGTCTTTCTGATTGTGAAAAGTGATTTATTCCAGTTAAAATAACGCGGAGGAGCGAAGGCTATGAATATGAATTTATCTTCCCTTGATCGCCGGAAATTTCTGCGCGGCGCCGGCGTAGCGCTGGCACTACCTTGGTTGGAAACTTTTGCCGGCACCGCCCGAGCCGCGAGCAAGCCCGTTCAGCGCAAGCGACTGGCGTGTTTTTACCTGCCCGACGGCGTACCGATGCCGCTGGAGAAGGATCCCTCCTTCAAAGACTGGAGCTGGTTCCCGCATGGTGGACGCAAGGACTTTACTCTCACCAAGTGCATGGAGACACTCAAACCGTTGCGCGATGAGTTGACCGTTTTCTCCGGCCTGTCTAATCCTGCCGTGCGGCGTGTGCATGGCCACGCCAATGCCGACCAGTTTATCACCGGTGCGGACACAGGTGCTGATGGCGATTATCACAATAGTATTTCACTCGATCAGGTGTTTGCCGCGCACGCCGGCGAGCACACGCGGCACGCGTCGCTAGTGATGTCCACTGACGGCGGCACGGGCTCGCCGCGCGGTGCGCACACGTTGTCCTATAATGCACAGGGCCGACCCATCCCTGCTGAGCACAAGCCCAAGCGCATTTTTGATATGCTCTTCGTGAAGAGCGGTCCGGATGCCGCACGCCGTCTCGCCCTCAGCCAAAGTGCCCTTGATGATCTCATGGAGGACGCCCGCTCGCTGAAGTCTTCGCTCTCCAAGCGTGACCAGGAAACGCTCGCCGAATATTTGCAGTCCGTGCGCGATACCGAGGTGAAGGTGGCGAAGGCCAAGCGCTGGCTGAATATTCCGTTGACGAAGGTGGACACCGATTATCTCAAGCTTGAAGTCACGCCCGAGGACCCGCGTAATTTCCTGCGCACCATGTACGAGCTGATTTACCTCGCGTTCAAAACTGACACTACTCGCGTGGCCACCTACCAGCTCGGGCGCGAGAACGGCGTGGGCATCAGCGACTACCTCGCCCGCGCCGTGGGCTTCAAGGCCACTCACTATCTTTCGCATGAAACCAAGAAACCCGACGGCTACAAGAACTTTGGTATCTACTGCCGGTTCATCAATGACGAGCTCGGCCGCTTTGCCAGTCGGCTCAAGGCTACGCCCGAGCCCGGGGGCGAGGGCAATATGCTCGACCACACCGCGCTCTTTTTCGGCTCGGCCTCCAGCGCCTTCCATCTCTCTCGTAACTACCCGCTGCTACTCATTGGCGGCCGCAAGCTGGGCTTCAAGCACGGCCAATACCTCAAATATGGTCAAGGCAATGAGAAGCAACAGGCGACTTCCGGTTTTAGTACTGATGCCGGTTGGCGAGGGGATATGAATTTCACCGAGTTGCCCCTCTCCAACCTCTACCTCACCATGCTTCATAAGTTGGGCGTGGAAACCAAGAGCTTCGGCGGAAGCACCGAAACGTTGGACGAAGTGTAAACTTCGTGCTCGCCGAAGATTGATCCTTGAGAGTGAGGCTACGACTGGGTGAAATTGTTTGTGATGATTAGTATTCGATGGATTTACTGACTCAAGGGCTTGTTGGTTCTGCTGTTGCCCAGTCTTTTTGTGAACCAAAGAATCAACATCGTGCCGCTTTATGTGGAGCAATTGCCGGTTTGGCTCCTGATCTAGATGCCCTTATTAGTTCCTCGGCTGATCCGCTTCTGAATCTGGATTATCATCGCCACTTTTCTCACGCTTTGGCTTTTATCCCGCTGGGTGCATCAATCGTGGCACTGTTGATCTGGTTTCTTTCCCGGCGCCGGCTTCCTTTTCGGGAAACATGGATAGCCTGCTTTCTGGGTTATAGTACCCACGGATTACTGGATGCCTGCACCAGCTATGGAACTCATTTTTTATGGCCTTTTTCATTGGAGAAAGTTTCCTGGAATCTGGTTTCCATCATTGATCCATTTTTTAGTCTACCCCTTCTTATTCTGATAATATTGGGCGTATGGCGCCGACGGATTTGGGCTCCGCGTGCGGCAGTGCTTTTCTGCCTGAGTTACCTGCTCTTTGCAGCCAGTCAGCATCGTATGGCTGAAATAGCCCAAACTAAATTGATCAGTATGCGGGACCATGTTGCAACCAAGCACATTGTTAAACCGAGCATTGGAAACATCTTCCTGCATCGTTCGGTTTACCTCCATAATGGAGTTTATTATGTGGATGCCATTCACGTGTTTCCCGGTTTATCTACAAAGATTTATGCTGGTGGTGAAGTTGAAGCGCTTAACACAAAAGAAGTGTTCCCTCAGCTTAAAGAAAACACACGGCAGGCAAAAGATGTGTCTCGATTTAATAAGTTTTCTGATGGTTATTTATGCCAACACCCTGAATTGGACGAGGTTATTGGAGACATACGTTTTGCCATGTTACCAACTTCAGTGAGTCCCCTGTGGGGAATCAAGATTGATCCCGATAATCCGGATCAGTCGCCTGAGTTGGTTAAATACAGACAAATAGAACAGGGCGACCTTGATAGGTTTTTTAGGATGCTTTTTCGTCGTTCAGATTCTTCTAAAACGCGTGGTTCCGTTGAGAAATAAGCAGCTGAAGTAATTACTTTATTTGAGCGGATCAAAGCGTCACACTCCATCCCGCTACAATGAAACATACAAACCTTCTTATGACCTGTGCTCTGGCCATGGTCTTTTTTGCCTCAGAAGCCTTACAGGCTGCCAAGCCCAACTTCATCATCATCTTTGCCGATGACCAAGGTTATGGTGACTTAAGCTGTTTTGGTTCCAAGACCATCCGTACACCGAACATCGATCGCATTGCCAAGGAAGGTCGGAAGTTCACGAGCTTCATGGTGGCCTCCCCGGTTTGCACGCCCTCCCGCTCGGCGTTACTCACCGGTTGCTATCCCAAGCGCGTTGGGATGCATCAGCATGTCTTGTTTCCTACATCAACCAAGGGGCTCAACCCCAAGGAACACACCATTGCTGATCACTTGAAATCCCAAGGTTATGCCACCGCTTGTTTTGGTAAGTGGCATCTTGGCCACCACAAGGAAGTGCTGCCGACCTCCAACGGCTTCGACACTTACTTTGGTATCCCTTACTCCAACGACATGAATCATCCCGACAACAAGGGGAAACCTAAAGGCGGTTGGGCAGGTATGGATATTCTCTGGAATGACCCTGAGTCAACGCTCACCAAGTGGAAGACGCCGCTCTTTGAGGATGAGAAAATCGTTGAACTTCCGGTTGATCAGCGCACCGTCACCCGCCGTTACACCCAGAAGTCCATCGACTTTATCACGGCCAACAAGGCTAAGCCCTTTTTTGTGTATCTGCCGCATTCAATGCCACATATCCCGCTCTATGTTCCCGATGATGTCCGCGATCCCGATCCCAAGAAGGCCTACATTAATACCATTGAGCACATTGATTCTGAAGTGGGGCGTTTGCTCAAGGCACTGGAGGATCTGAAGCTCGTCGATAACACCTACGTTATTTATACGACAGATAATGGTCCCTGGCTCCAGTTTCGTCACCACGGAGGTTCCGCGGGGCCCCTTCGCGAGGGCAAGGGAACCACTTTCGAAGGCGGCCAACGCGTGCCCTGTGTGATGCGCGGTCCTGGTATTCCTGCAGGCACAGTTTGCGATGAACTTAC
>JAPKEI010000151.1 GCA_028872685.1 Verrucomicrobiota bacterium
CCAATACGACCGAACGCTCGATGAAGCCGTGGATTATTTACCTCGTCATCTTCGGTGCCATTTTTGTGCTGCTTACGTTGAATACAGATTCAAAAAAAGGCGAAGAAACAAAAATGGACTATCGGGAGTTCAAGGAATTGCTTGATTTAAAACTGATTGTTGAAGCAAATATCAAATACTCACAAGCCACGGATTTGCGGGGAATTAACGGGGTTATCGCCAAAACCAATTCGGCTCACGAGGCTATCTTGGAACCCGGCAGCCAAAAAATGAAGCCCGGCAAGCAGTTTGCTTTTGAGTCGTTCATCCCAAAAGATCACGAGGCGGAAATTCTCACGGCACCCAACATCACGCAAGAACGCGAGAGCACGTTGCTGATGAGTTTCCTGATTACTATCCTTCCGTTTTTGATCATCGTTTTCTTCATCTACTTTTTCTTTATCCGCCAAATCAAAATGGCCGGCAAAGGCGCAATGAACTTTGGCAAAAGTAAAGCGCGGATGATGAGCAAGGATAAAAATAAAATTACGTTCAAGGATGTGGCCGGCGTAGATGAAGCAAAAGATGAAGTCAGCGAGCTGGTGGAATTCTTAAAGGACCCTAAAAAATTCCAAAAGCTCGGCGGACGAATCCCCAAAGGCATTCTAATGGTGGGTGCTCCTGGCACCGGCAAAACTCTCTTAGCCAAAGCTATCGCTGGTGAGGCCGACGCCGGTTTCTTCAATATCAGTGGCTCGGATTTTGTTGAGATGTTCGTGGGCGTGGGCGCCAGCCGTGTTCGTGATATGTTTGAGCAAGCCCGCAAAGTGTCGCCATGTCTTGTTTTCATTGATGAAATTGATGCAGTAGGGCGCCACCGCGGTCACGGGCTTGGCGGTGGTAACGATGAGCGCGAACAAACACTCAACGCGCTGCTTGTGGAAATGGACGGATTCGATTCGCAGGAGGGGATTATTATTATTGCTGCTACCAACCGTCCGGATGTTTTGGATCCGGCGTTACTCCGCCCCGGCCGTTTTGATCGCCAAATCACTGTGAGCCTGCCGGATGTGCGCGGGCGGGAAGCGATTCTCAAAGTGCACGTAAAAAAGGTGAAGGTGGCCAAGAAGGTGGATCTTTCAATAATCGCGCGCGGCACGCCGGGGTATTCCGGCGCGGAATTGGCGAACTTGCTCAACGAAGCAGCGCTGCTCGCAGCGCGTCGAAACAAAAAACGCATCGGAATGGTTGAACTTGAAGAATCTCGCGACAAAGTTCGCTGGGGCCGAGAACGCCGCAGTATGGCCATGACTGAGGAGGACAAAAAGCGCACCGCATGGCACGAGGCCGGCCACGCGATTATCAATGTGCTGCTGGAGCACTGCCATCCGCTGCACAAGGTTACCATCATTCCGCGCGGGCAATCGCTCGGGTCCACGATGAGTTTACCTAAAGATGACGTGCTTAATTATCATCGGCTCGAAATGCTTGATACCATTTGTATGACCATGGGCGGGCGTATTGCGGAGGAAATGTATTCCGGCGATGTTTCTTCTGGTGCGGCAGGCGACATTAAGCAAGCCACCAAGATGGTGCGTGCAATGGTTTGCCAATTCGGCATGAGTGACAAGCTGGGCATGGTGATGTACGGCGGCGAAAACGAACACGTCTTCCTCGGGCGCGACATGGCTAAAAGTAAAGAATACAGCGAAGATACCGCCCAGATAATTGACGCCGAAATGATGCGCATAACGAACGAATCATACGAACGTGCCCAGAAGCTCATCAGTGATAATCGCGACAAACTCGAGGTCATCGCGGAAAGCCTCTTGGAATACGAAACACTTGACGGTAAGCAAGTGGAAGAAATCGTGCGCACAGGCAAGTTCATCCCGCCCAACGACATTGGTAAAGACGGTGATGGCCCAAGTGGTGAAGAAGCGTCCACACCATTGTCCGACGGCAAGCTCGAGAAAAAACCCGACGACGAGGATGGTGAGATCGGCAGCTCTCCCGCGCCAGCTCCCGCCTGACACCGGCTATGAAAATTGCCCCCTCGCTTTTGGCGGCGGATTTCGGAAAGTTCCAGCAAGAGGCTGCGCGCGCCGAGCGAGCTGGTGGTGATTGGCTCCACCTAGACATAATGGACGGCCATTTTGTGCCAAACATTTCTTTTGGGCCTGATGTAGTGAAAACGCTGCGGCCAAAAAACAAAATGTTTTTTGACGTGCACCTGATGTGTTCGCGCCCGGAAATTCTCATCGAACCCTTCGCCAAAGCAGGCGGTGAGCAAATTATCATTCACGCCGAACTAGACCAAAAAGTAAATGATCTCATTTGGCAAATTCGCAACTTAAATCTCAAGGTCGGCCTTGCTGTGAACCCGCCCACCTCCATCGCCGCCACCGAGCCTTATCTCGATAAGATTGATCTGCTGCTTGTAATGACTGTGAACCCCGGTTTTGGTGGCCAATCCTTTATGGGCGAATGCCTGCCCAAAGTGCAACAAGCCTGGGAATGGCGTCGCCAACGTGGCCTCGGTTATCGTATCCAGGTGGATGGAGGAGTGGATTTGGCCACCGCTGCCGAATGTGCGCACGCGGGAGCAGATACTTTCGTGAGCGGCACGGGACTTTTCGGCAAACGCAATATGAAAGAAGCTGTAACGAGAATGCGCGCCACCGTGGAAAAAAACCGTAAACGCAACTGATGGCGACAGCTCACCCCAACATCAAGTTTGGCACTGACGGCTGGCGCGCGGTAATGGCAGAAGATTTCACCTTCGCCAATGTACGAGCCGTGGCGCAGGCCACGGCGGATTATTTTCGCCGCCGCAAAACCCGTACCACACGTAAGCGGATGGTGGTGGGTTACGACCGGCGTTTTCTTTCAGACGAATTCGCAATGACCGTAGCCGAGGTGTTGGCGGGCAATGGCTACGAAGTGATTCTTACGAACACACCCACGCCCACACCGGCCGTTTCGTGGGCAGTCAAAGCGGGGCAGGGGAGGGCAGGAGTGATGCTCACCGCCAGCCACAATCCCGCGCGCTTTAATGGCTACAAACTCAAACTCCACCATGGCGGCCCGGCAGATCCGGATACCTGTAGGGGCGTGGAGGCGCTGATTGGAAAGAATCCTGTGCGTTCGATGCCATTCAAAAAGGCACACTCCCGCAAACTAATTCGCGTGGAAGATATTCGGCCACGTTATTATCGCGCGTTACGTAAGTTGGTTGATTTCAATCTCATCGCAAAAAGCGGTTTGCGTTTTGGGCACGATGCGTTGTTTGGTGTAGGGGCAGGGTGCTTCGAAGAGTTACTGGAAGGCACCAATTGCAAAGTTACTACTTTTAATGGCACACACGACCCCAACTTTGGTGGCATTAACCCTGAGCCCATCGCGCGCAATTACACCGCCACAGCGGAGGCGCTTCGGCGCAAGCCGGTGGACTTTTGCCTCGTCACCGATGGTGACGCCGATCGTATTGGCGGAATGGACGGCCGCGGTAATGCGCTTACCACTCACCAAATCATTTGCCTGTTACTTGAGCATTTTATTTTGCGCCGGCAAGGGCAGGGGAGGGTGGTGAAAGCGCTCACCACCACTTCGATGGTTGATATTATTTGCGGCCGTTACGACCTTAACCTCACCGAGACCGGCGTCGGCTTCAAATATATTTGTGAAGAAATGTTACACGGCGACGTGTTGCTCGGCTTCGAAGAAAGCGGCGGCGTGGGATTCCCCAACCACGTGCCCGAACGGGACGGCTTGCTTGCTGGCCTGATGATGCTCGAACTGCTCGCGATGGAAAAACTACCACTTACCAAACTGCTCGCCCGATTGGACAGTGAATATTCACCGCACCGGTACGACCGCTTGGACACCCATTTCCCACTCGAAAAACGCGGTGAATTGATGGCCCAATGCGCGGTGTATCCACCCAAGCAACTTCTCGGCTCTCCGGTGGAGCGGTTGCAAACTTTTGATGGCGTGAAATTCACCGCCCGTAACGGCTGCTGGCTGATGCTGCGCGGATCCGGCACAGAGCCGGTCCTCCGCATTTACGCTGAAGCCCCCACCGAAGCCGGTGTAGCGCATTTGCTGGAACAGGGCCAAAACCTCGCGCGGGCCTCGCTCCGATAGCAATTTTCTTTTCATTACGCAATTTGCGAGTATCGTCTCGCGGACGCGTTTGAAGGTTTCAAGGATGGACCCCAAATACATACGAAATTTTAGTATTATCGCCCACATCGACCACGGGAAAACCACGTTGTCGGATCGACTGCTTTCGTGCACTAACACGGTGAGTGAGCGCGAGATGGAAGATCAACTGCTCGACTCGATGGACCTCGAGCGCGAACGCGGTATCACCATCAAGGCACATCCGGTGACGATGATGTACACCGCCAAGGATGGCCACGAGTATGAGCTGAACCTCATCGACACACCGGGCCATGTGGATTTTTCCTACGAAGTTTCTCGCAGCCTCAGCGCGTGTGAGGGCGCGCTGCTTATCGTCGATGCCGCGCAAGGCGTAGAGGCGCAGACTGTCGCCAATGTCCACCTCGCCAACCGGCAAGGGCTGGAGGTCATTCCGGTCATCAATAAAATTGATTTACCGCACGCCGATGTGCCCAATGCCATCAAGCAAATCGAAGACGTGCTGACCATTCCCGGCGACCACGCGATCCCATGCAGCGCAAAGGAAGGGATTGGCATTGAAGATATTTTAGAGGCCATCATAGAACTGGTGCCCCCACCCAAGCCCACCGCAGACGGCAAACTTCAGGCTCTCGGATACGATTCAGTTTACGATCCATACAAAGGCGTAATTATTCACGTGCGCGTTTTTGATGGGGAATTGCGACCCGGCATTCGAGTACGCCTCCATCATTCGCAAAAGACCATCGAGGTGAAAGAGGTTGGCAGCTTCAACCCCAAACCCTACACCCGAGACTGCCTCGGGGCGGGCGAGACCGGGTATTTCACCGCCAACATCCGCAGCCCGCGTGATGTGAAAATGGGCGACACCATCACCGATACTACAGATCCCGCGCCAATATTGCCCGGCTTTAAGGAAGTGCAGCCGATGGTGTTCAGCGGAATTTACCCAATTAACTCCGTTGATTTCGAGAGCCTCAAGAGTAGTCTCGCCAAGCTGCAACTCAATGACCCCGCGTTTGTGTATCAGCCGGAAAGCTCGGTGGCACTCGGCTTCGGCTTTCGGTGCGGCTTTCTTGGTCTGTTGCATTTAGAAATCATTCAGGAACGCCTGCGGCGCGAGTTCGACATGGACATCATTGCCACGTACCCCAGCGTTATTTATCAGGTGGTACTCACCGACGGCACCAAGGTAGAGGTCGACAACCCCGCACATATGCCCGATCCCTCCGTTATTAACTGGATCGAGGAACCCGTCGTCCGCTTCTTCATTATTTGCCCCAATGATAACATCGGCGACATGATGAACCTCATCGGCGATAAGCGCGGCCTATTGGAGCACACCGAAACCCTCGACACCACCCGTGTGATGCTCGAAGGCACATTGCCGCTGAACGAAATCCTGATTGACTTTCACGACCGCATCAAGAGCATCACCCGTGGTTACGGAAGCATGGATTACGAATCCGCCGGATACCTACAAGCCGATATGGTGAAGCTTGATATGATGGTGAACGGGGAGGGCGTAGACGCCTTCTCCAGCATTGTGCATCGCGACAAAGCCACCGCCCGCGGCCGCTCGCTGGCAGCGAAACTGAAAGAAGTGATACCACGCCAACAATACAAGGTCGCCATTCAAGGTGCCATTGGTGGCAACGTGATAGCACGCGAAACAATCGGCGCGATGCGCAAGGATGTCACCGCTAAATGCTACGGCGGCGACATCAGCCGCAAACGTAAATTATTAGACAAGCAGAAAAAGGGCAAAAAGCGAATGAAAGCCATTGGATCAGTCAACATCCCGCAGGACGCTTTCATTAAAGTACTCAAGGCATAGGGCATTGATATGACAAAAAATTGGCGCTGGTTCATTTCCAAAACGCTCCGCGACGCCGTGGAGCTGCACAAGCAAGTTATCAAACTGCTCTCCGCCCAAAGTGACCTCCTCAAACCGTCTCGGGTGGAAGAACTTCAAAACGGATTAGATGCTCTCAAAGCAAAACTGACCGGCCCCGTTGATAAAACAAAGCTCCTCGAAGAGATGGATGCCATGATGATTATTGCCGATCGCGTGCTCCTGCCATACCCAGACCCCAAGGCACGTGACTGGGTAGAGATGTTTCTGGTAGTTGTCGTACTTGTGCTCGCATTCCGCACCTTCTTTTTTCAGCCATTCAAAATCCCGACGGGCTCAATGCAACCTACGCTCTATGGCATCACAATTGAAAACCTGATGGACGACAACGGCACAGGCAGTGTGGGGAAGGGCATGCTAACCTCAATCGAACCGATTTTCGAACCGCAAGACCTCGGTCGAACCGTTACTTTTGCCAATGGGGATAAAGCAACCATTACTCAATTCAAGGATATGCAGCGAGTAAAGCTCTCAGACTTAACTGATAAGGCCGAACAACAATTTACTGTGTCCTTCAAGCTGCCCGGCATAGGAGGT
>JAPKEI010000152.1 GCA_028872685.1 Verrucomicrobiota bacterium
GATTGGACCTTTCAAACGCTAGACACCTCCGGATGGGTGCTGCCTTTTTGTGTGTTGGTAATGGGGGTGACGGTTTGGGTGAGCTGGAGCAACTGGCATCGCCGCGGCGGTAAAGGTGTGGCAGCACTTGAAACCCTTCGCATGGTGATCATGGCGATGATCCTGTTCACGCTGTGCCGACCGGAGTTCATTAACGTAACCCAAATTGAAGACCAGCCCGAAGTGGTAATATTAAAGGATATTTCCTCCAGTATGACCACTCGCGACGTGAAGCTTGGGCAACATGATGTGATCACTCGTGAGGAATGGTTGGCCGAGCAAATAAAAACCAACTTCTGGAAGGCACTTGAAGGTAAAGCAATTGTGCACGTGCAGGATTTTGGGATGAGCGCGACCAATGCTGAAACTGGAATTTCCGACGGCACAGACGTGGCTAATGCCCTGAATCTCACGCGCACACGCAAGAACCTAAAAAACCTTAAAGCGGTTTTCATGCTCAGTGATGGTGATTGGAATTTTGGCGATCCACCGCAACAGGCTGCCATGCGGTTAGGGGCGGAAAAGATTCCGGTGTACACACTTGCGGTGGGGAGTGATCGGGCGCAAAAAGATCTGGTTCTTGAATCGGTTAACCCGCCCACCTTCGGCTTGTTGGGTGAACAGATCTCCATTCCCTTCCGCGTGCGTAGTCATTTGCCGGTGGCTGTAAAAACACAGGTGCGGCTTACCAGCTCACGTGGCGCGGCGGTGAGTATCGCTAAGCAAATCACCATCCCTGCCTTTGGGCACGTGCATGATTCTTTAGTGTGGGCGCCGCATGATTTGGGTGACTATACATTGACGTTAACACTGCCGGTCTGGCAAAGCGGCTTGGAGAAGGAGTTGCTTGAGGATAACAATCGCCAGACGTTTCATCTTTCCGTGCGAACTGAAAAGCTGAATGTGCTGGTGGTGGAAAGTTACCCGCGCTGGGAGTACCGATATTTGCGCAATGCACTGACACGCGATCCCGGAGTGGAGTTGAGCGTGCTTTTGCTGCACCCCGAATTGGGGCCGGGAACGGGCTTGAATTACATCGGCCGCTTCCCGGATACGCGGGAACAGTTGAGCCGCTTTGATGTGGTGTTCCTCGGCGACGTGGGCTTGGGCGAAAAAGAACTCACCAAGGAACAATGCGAACTTCTGCGTGGGCTGGTGGAGCACCAGGGTAGCGGGCTCGTTTTTCTTCCCGGCCAACGGGGACGCCATCATTCCTTGATTGACCATCCGATTGGCGAACTGATGCCTGTCTCGTTGAACCCGACAAATAAGGAGGGTTACTATATTCCTAGTGAATCGCATTTTAAGCTAACCTCCACTGGTCGCGGTCATTTCCTCACCATGCTCAAGGCGGATGAGGGGATGAATGAGGCGATTTGGAAAACTTTACCGGGATTCTTTTGGTGCGCTCCGGTGGAGCGATCGCGTCCGGGTTCCAGCGTTTTGGCTACTCATTCTACTAAACGAAACGAGTACGGCTATCTGCCGGTCCTGGTCACGCGGCCCTTTGGGGCGGGGGAAGTGCTCTTCATGGGAACAGATGCTGCCTGGCGTTGGCGGCGTGGAGTAGAGGATCTATATCATTATCGGTTCTGGGGTCAGGTCGTTCGTTGGATGGCGCACAAGCGCAAGATGGCGCAGGGGCAGGGGATGCGGCTGACCTTCAGTCCGGAAAACCCCAAGGTGGGTGATGAAGTGTTTTTGCAGGCAACCATGTTGGATCTTTCCGGTGGCACCACGGCGCCGGATTTGCGCGCGCGCATAACAGCGCCGGATGGCAGTACGAGCGATCTGGAATTCACTGCCATTGAAGCAGGGTGGGGGGTGTTCAAAACTAAAATGACTGTCCCTCAGGGCGGCGCATATACGTTGAATTTATACAGTCCAAGCAGCAGTCAAAAATTGGACGCGGAAATCATGGTCGACAAGCCTACACTGGAAAAACTTGGCCAGCCGACTAATGCCAAAGTGTTGTGGGAGATTTCCCAGCGCACGGGCGGCCAAAGTGGCGGCATCGCGGATTTGCAGAAATTAATCAGCGAAATTTCCGTGGTCGCTGAAAATGAGGAAATTACTCGCCGTTTCCGTCTATGGAGTAACCCTTGGTGGGGTGGAAGCGTATTATTATTACTTGCAGTTTACTGGGTGTCGCGTAAGATTTTAGGACTGATTTAGGGGGCTAACCCTGGGAGGATAACATGAGCGAGAACAGACGATTCAACGTGGGGCTGCCCGAGAAACTTCGGGGAAAGTTTAAATCCCTGGAGCGTAAACTCTGGTTTGTCGACACCCTCATCACTTTGTGCGGCATCGCCTGCGGACTTGTTGTCGCCTATTTACTGCTGTTCATGTCAGATAGGTTCTGGAACACCCCCGCCGAGTTGCGTTTCGCCTTCACTCTTGCTGGCGGAGCGGTCGCTCTTCACTTCGCGTGGTTTTGGTCCAAGCATTGGATTGTGAATCGCCGCGACAACCGTGTGCTCGCCGCCATTGTTCAACGCAAGCATCGTCGCATGGGCGATCGCCTTATGAGCGCGGTTGAACTCACCAGCATTGATCAGCGCCCCGAAGATGTTTCCGAAGAACTCTGCCGCGCGGCTATTGAGCAAATCGATCGTGAGTCGGAAAAAATTTCCTTCAACAAAGCTGTGTCCACCCGCAAGTCGCGCATTGCCTTTGTGCTCGCTGTATTGGTTCTGGGCGTTCTCAGTCTTCCATTACGTTACACCAGTGATGCCAGTCAAAATGCACTTCAACGCGCCGTGCCCGGCGGAGGAGCTGAACGTTACACCTTCGTGCAAAATGGCGACCTGCAGGTCAACGGACGCGATCCTGAGAAAGGAACCAAAGGAACATTTTACGTGCCACGTGGAGAGCAGCTCAAGCTCACCTCCAAATTTGATTTCGCTGATCAAAAAGACGGCACACCCTTTTGGGAAACCCTCGGCGGCTGGTGGCAGGAAACCCATAACGCAGTTGAGCGAGTCGATGACTATTTGGGGGACAATAAAATTGGAACTGATTTTGCCAACACTTTTTCAGGCGTCCTGCCCAATCCGGGCGAGGCTGTGTTGAGTCACGGGAAGAATATCCAACAGGCAATAATGCAGAATGGTCAGGTTGTGTATCAGTTAACCGCTGGTACTAAACCGATGGGACTCCATCTGCGAGTGGGCGATATGCGCCGGGAAGCTCGCATCGAACCAGTGGCCCGTCCTGCGCTCAAGTCGCTCCACGTTTCCCTGAGCTATCCCGATTACCTGCACTATCCCAAGGCGGAATCAATGGATGTTCGTGGTGGCGTGTTCTCTTTCCTTGAGGGCAGCACCGCAATGTTCAGTGCCAATGCTTCGCGTGATTTGAATAGTGCCAACGTCAAAACCACTCATGCTGTAACCGATGAAATCACCGAGCAAGCTGGTCTGGTCCAAAAAGCCAAACTCTCCACCTCCAGCCTTATGCTCGATGATATTAGCGCGCTTGAGATGAGCTGGGTTGATCAATATCACATCGCGGGCGCGACCACTTGGAAGCTTGGGTTTGATCCCATCAAAGATATGCCTCCGCGTGCCGATTCTCCGGATCAAGCCCCTGTGGTGGCCATCATCCGTTCTGAAAGTCTTAGCATTCCCGCTCTCGGCGAAGATGATTACGGGATGGAAGAACTTAAAATTTATTGGGAATGCTTCAAGCGCGGCGCTGCCGAGAATGGCGAGGTGCCCAAACCGCTCAAGACAGGCGAGGTAATACTCGTTGAGAAGGCTTCTCCGCGAACGCATTCGCTCACTCAAACTTGGCACTTCGATCCAAGTGATAAGGCACTCAATATTCCGGATGATACGGTCGTCAATGTTTACGTCGTCGCTAAGGATTATTACCGGACCGATCGTTATGTGCGTTCGCTACCGGTAAAAATTTATATTCTCACCCCCGAGGAACACGCGCAGCTTGTGCAGGAAAATTTCGACAGCAAGATGGCTGAGCTCGATGACCTTGTGCGACGTCAGGAAAACCTACTTGAAGGCACCAAGCAACTGCAGGAAATGAGCCCTGAAGATCAGGCCAAAAAATCCACCGAAAAAGAACTTGCCCGCCAGGAGCAGGAGCAGAAGGACATCGCAGAAAAGCTAAAGGAATTAGCCGAGGAAATCGGTGAGCTCGGCAAAGAAGCCAGCAAGAACGAAGAAATCGATCCCGAAACAATTGCCGAGATGGCAAAATCAATGCAGGAGATGAAAGACCTCGCAAAGGGTGAGATGTCTGAGGCTGAACAATCACTCAGTGAGGCTCAGCAGCAACCGCAACAACCCTCCCAGCCTTCAAAGCCAAAAGACAAAAAAGATAAGATTGATGAAGCGGCGAAAAAAGAAAAAGAAGCTCTCGATAAGCTGAAGGAAATGCAAAAAGAAGCCGCCGAAACGACGCAGGATATGTACGAGAACACGCTCGTTCTTCGTCTCCGCAAGCTTGGTGAATATGAAGAGAAACTAGACAAAGAACTAGGTGTAAAATTAGAAAGCGAGGCTGGCGGTAGTTTCAGTGAACTTCCCGAACATCTGCAGACATTTCTTAATAATCGCGCAGATGACCAACATCGGAATGCGACCAAGGCAAATGATTTGCAGGGTGAAATCAAGCGGTTCGCAGACAGTACCCTTAAAGAAAACTTTGGAGAGGTCGCTAAGGAAATGGACACCGCTCGGCCACCTGAGCAGCTCGACCTAAACGCAGAGAAGCTTCGGTTAAACCAGTCTCTTACTGCGCGAATGGGCGCTAAGAAGTTAGGCGAGGATTTCCAGCGTTGGGCCGAGAAGCTCGATCCGCCCGAGGATGGCGGCGGCGGCGGTGAAGGTGAAGGCGGCGAGAGTGATGATCCCAATGAAGAAATGCTTAAACGCATGAAAGAATTGCTGCGTCTGCGCCAGGCCGAAATGGATTTACGCGAACAAACCGACGAACTTGAAAACGATCGCGAAGAACGTGCCGCTAAACAATTTGAAGAAGGCGCCCGTAACCTCGCGTTCCGGCAATTTGAATTACTACGTGATCTTCAACTCGAAATGGATGCCCGCACCAACCTCGGTAAAGGTGACTTCCTTGACATGGCCCGCGATGACATGGGTAAAGCCGGAGATGAATTGGATAAGCCCGATACGGGCAAAAAAGCTACAAATGCCGAAACCGACGCTATCAACAAACTTGAGCAGGAAATCGCCGCGCTAATGAAAAAAAGCGAGAGCAGCGCATCTCAAGGCGAGATGTCACCCGAGCAAATGGAAATGATGATGATGATGATGCAAATGATGGGCATGAAGCCCGGCCAAAAACCCGGCCCAGGACAAGGTGACTCTCCCGGCATGAGCAGCGCCGGTGGTAACACTAACAAACCCAATCAAGCTACTCCCGGCAATGTGAATGGCGGCAACGGTCCGGATCGGGAAACCCGCAAAGTGGCGGGACGCGCAGACACCATGCCTAAGGAATTTCAAGGCGCACTTCAAGGCTTCTTCCGTGGAGTTGAAAAGCTCAACAAATAAATATGATTAAAGGTATCTTAATCCTTGCCGCTACGTTGTCATTGCTTGCGCCGAGCGCGTATGCGCAAAAATTGTTTGAAGGCCCCACGCGATACATACCCGTGGAAGTGGATCGCATGTATGTTAACGGACTCAAGTATCTTGTAAGTATTCAGCAGGACGATGGGTCATTCAAAGGCACCGGTACCAGTGATCATTATGGCTCTCAGCCAGGCGTGGTCGGTCTCGCCGTAGTGGCGATGCTTGCGCATGGAGATGATTCTAATCGCGGCCCATACGCATTGGCTATTAAGCGCGGACTCAATTTAATCCTAAAAAACCAAAATAGCCGCACCGGTTATATTGGAAGCTCCATGTACAACCACGGTTTTGCTGCGTTAGCGCTAGCCGAAGCGTACGGCCAAGTGCGCGACCCACGTTTGGGCCCTGCATTACAAAAGTCTACGGAACTCATTCTTAATGCCCAAAAACGTTCACGTGCTGGAGCTTGGCGGTATTCTCCTGAAAGTACTGATGGGGATACGACTGTGAGCGGTGCTAACCTCGTTGCGCTCTTTGCTGCGCGCAATGCCGGTGTGGGTGTGCCGCAGGAATCGATTGATAAAGCACTGCAGTTTTATGTGAAGTGCCGCTCCTCCGATGGCGGTTTTGGCTACACCAGTGCGGGCGGCTCCAACAATCCGCGTACCGCTATTGGCGCGTTAATGTTCGCGCTTGCTAAGAAAAAACAAGGGGACGTCTTTAAGGGTGCGATGAATTATCTGGTGTCTAACCAGGCCAGCGCGGGGTACGACCATTATTATCACTACTTTCTATACTACGCCGCCCAAACATATTTCCACGCCTCACCCAAACTTTGGGATGAATGGAATACTCAAAACATTGCACAACTTAAAACCAGACAGGCAAAGAATGGTTCGTGGCCGGGCGGTAATTTTGGCCCTACTTTTTCCACAACGGCCTCGTTGTTAAGCCTTGCTCTAAATTACCGTTACCTTCCCATTTATGAACGA
>JAPKEI010000004.1 GCA_028872685.1 Verrucomicrobiota bacterium
AACCTGCCTTAAAGCGCTGGTCTGATACCAAAGCTCGGCATGACATGTTGGTCGAGGAGGTTAGAAAGAAGCCTGATGAAGCAACTTTGTTGGTAAAGTTAACACAAGAAAAAACAAGAGTTGCCTCAGATCTGAAATCACTGACGGTGGTCCGTTCTAATCTTAATGGGTTGCTTGGTCGTTTCCAGGCTGCTCAACATAGTTATTCGCAACTACTTGGCCCTGCGCTAAAAGATCAAGTTGATAAGTGCGAAAACAAAAAGATCGAGGTTGCGCTCACTGCCAAATATCTAGCAATAAAGAAAAGTGAAGAAGTGAATTTAAAGAAGATTGCCACCAGTTTAAGCCATAAAGAAACTGAGAGCAGGAATCTAACTCGAAAGGCAAAGGCTGATAGGGACCATGCCATAACGGTTATGCACAAGTGGAACGCGGATCATGGTCGCAAAAATGCTGATTATCATTCGGCTATTAATAAACGTTTTAATGCGGCTAGAATTGAAGAGGGTCACGACTCGCATGATCTCCGCGATCAATCAGTATATAATAATTTCAAAAAACAAACTGAGGCCGTCTATCCGGAATTAGAACGCCGAAAGAAAGCAAATGTATCGGTAAATAAATCTAAGATTGAAGCAGAGAAAAAACACCGAACAGCATATGCCGTCCAAGTGGCTTTTAAAACACCGCTGACGCCCCAGCAAGCCTCCTTGCTAGCCCCTTATCGATCTCTGCTAATTGCGCGATCTTTACTGGCTCAGTACCAGATAGAAACAGGCTTGGAATTACTTAAAATTCAGAGTGAGCATAAGGCGCGTCTTGTGAGATATCATCAATCTGTTGCCGGGGTAGATGCGCTTTTGAAAAATGCTATGCTAAAAGATACAGCGGCAGTGGCTGAATTTGATAAATTGGGCAAGGAACTCGTAGTCCTCAAAAAATCTTATGAAGACGCACAGGTTAGATTGAAAGCAGCGGAGACTGAGGTTAACGCCCTCCTGTCGAATATGGCAGAATCAACCCGAGCTTTTGGGGGTGCTCAGCTCAGCCTTCGAGACAAGAGTCGCGAACTAGATGAATCAGAATTCGAATATCAAAGACACAGGGTGACTGAGCATTCTAAGCTTGGGTTGCACTGATCGAAAAGGATTGACCCCACCCTTTTATTTCTGGATTACTTCCCGCCGGTTGCCTCGGTAGCTCAATTGGTAGAGCAGTGGCCTCTTAAGCCATTTGTTGTGGGTTCAAGTCCCTCCCGGGGTACCAGTTTTCTTTTTCAAAGAATCTCCGAATAACTTAGCGCGAATGTCCTTTTCTTCTGTCCTCGTTTGGGGGGATATTTTGCACGGCGATGAATTTAGAGCAGGGGATTGTATTGGGAGTGATTGCGATGACCTTTGGGTTGTTCGCATGGGGGAAGTGGCGCTACGACGTGGTGGCGGTGATCGCTCTTTTCTCTTTGGTAGTGGGGGATGTGGTGTTGGAAAAAATTCTACGGCGGGGCGAATCCAATCTCATCGATCCGGATCATGCGCTGGATGGCTTTGGGCACGCGGCGGTGATCACGGTAGCGGCGGTTTTGGTGATTAGCCGGGCGTTGCGCAATTCAGGTGTGGTGGATCTCATCGCGCGTCGGCTAATGCCACTGGCCAAAAATCAATTACTGCACATCACCAGTTTGTGCGTGGTGGCGGCGGTGCTCTCGGCGTTTATGAATAACGTGGGCGCGTTGGCGTTGCTGCTGCCGGTGGCGCTGAAAACTGCCAGTGAACAAAATCGATCGCCTACACTGATTCTGATGCCGTTGGCGTTTGCCAGTATTTTGGGCGGGATGATGACGATGATCGGAACGCCACCGAATATTATTATCTCCATTTTTCGCGAGGAAAACACGGCTGTGGGTGAGGCATTTGGGATGTTCGCATTTTCGCCGGTGGGTGGAATGGTGGCATTGTTTGGTGTGGCGTTTGTGACGTTGATCGGATGGCGATTTATTCCAAAGGACGCGCAGAAAAAATCCGGCACGGAGGAATTGTTTGCGCTCAATGAATACATCACGGAGGTGCGCGTACCGGAGGATTGTAAGTTTGTGGGTAAAACACTGGGCGAGGTGGAAAAGGAAACGGGCGAGAAGATGATGGTGTTCGGGTTCATCCGAAAGGATGGCAAAGTGATTTCACCGAACCGGAACAATCTCGTGCGGGCGGATGCGCGTTATCTTGTGAAAGTGGATCCGCTGGATTTGCAGGTGATTATGGATGAATCCGGTCTGCGTTTGGCAAAGGAATTACGCGCGAGAATGGATAGTATCGAGGGGGGCGACGTGACCTTTGGCGAAGTGTTGGTGACGCCCAGTTCGCATTTGCTGGGGCGCACGCGGGCTGAATTGCGGCGGCGTACTTCAGGCAGCGTGGTGCTGATGGCGGTGGCGCGGCAGGGGCAGCCGATGCGCAAACGCCTGGGCGACATCGTGTTTCGCGTGGGGGATGTGCTGCTGCTGCAGGGCAACGGTGACGACCTCAAGGAACACGTGATCAACCTGCACTTGCTGCCCTTGGCGGAGCGCGAACTACAAGTGGGAATCTTCTCCAAAGTAAGCGTTGCGGTGGGTATCTTCGGCACGGCGATTGCGTTGAGTATGTTTGATGTGCTGCCCACCACGCTGGCTTTCCTCGGCGCGATTATCGCCTATGTGTTTCTGGGCATTTTGCCAATGCGCGATCTGTATAAGCAAATCGACTGGCCCGTCATCGTTTTACTGGGCGCGATGATTCCGGTGAGCGGCGCGTTACAGGACACGGGGCTCACGGACAAAATTGCCGATTTTGTCAGCAACCACAAAGGCAGCGTGCCGGCGTGGGGCATCCTCGCAATTCTAATGGTGCTGACAATGACGCTTTCGGACGTGATCAACAACGCGGCCACCGCGCTCATTATGGCGCCCATCGGCGTGGGCATCGCGCTGCAAATGGGCGCCAGTCCCGATCCTTTCCTGATGGCAGTGGCGGTGGGTGCCTCGTGTGCGTTTCTCACGCCCATCGGCCACCAGTGCAACGCGCTGATCCTCGGCCCGGGCGGCTATCGCTTTGGCGATTATTGGCGAATGGGGCTGCCGCTGGAGGTGTTGATCGTGGCGGGGAGTGTGCCCTTGATTTTATATCGATTCCCACTTTTCCCTGGCACTTAATCAACAGGCTTGATTGAAACGGTGGGTTGGTGTTTGCTCAACCGCGCACAACCTCTGCACAACGGTGTAACTAAACCCATGATGATTCACGTGATGCGTGACGGGCAGCAATTTGGCCCGTACACCCTTGAAGATGCAAACGCCTACTTGGCGCAGGGCACATTATTGCCCACTGACCAAGCCTGGTACGAAGGCGCGCCAGATTGGATGTTGCTTACCCAAGTGCCCGGCGTACTTTCCCCCGGTGCCGCACCCGTGCCGGCAGCCGTCGTGCCGGTGGCAGTTGATCCCATGGCTGCTGCTAATCCCGCGGTGGCAGCTGCTGATGCAGCAGTGATTTCAGCGGCAAACCAAGGTAGTAAGAAAAAGAAAACTTTGGTCATTGTCGGATCAGCCGTGGGCGTAGTGGCCATTGCGTTGGTGTTGTGTTTTGTGTATCCGGGATTTTTGAAGGACGATACGGAGAGTGGCGGCGATCAAAGCGGTAGCGAAAGCGGTGGTGGCAGTGGCAGTGGGGGTGGCAGAACGTTTGCAGCTGTGGTGCAGCCAATCTTACAAAAGAGTACCTGCTACGATTGCCACGATGGAAGCGATGGCGCGAAGGTGAAAGGAAAATTTAATCTGATGGATCCGGAATCGGTTAAGAAAATGGTAACGGCCGGGGATGATGTAAACAGTGAATTCATCGGGCGTTTGACCGATGTTTCAGATCCGATGCCGCCCGAGGGAAAAGGTGATATGCTCTCCACAGATGACGTGGCCAAAATCAAAGCCTGGATCAACGCGGGCGCGAAATTTTAGTACGTGATGAGGAGTGTGCGATGTTGATTCACGTGAGCCGCGATGGGGAGCAGTTTGGCCCATATACGTTGGAGGATGCCAATGCTTATCTCGTGCAGGGCTCACTGTTGCCAACCGATCAGGCATGGTACGAAGGGGCGCCCGATTGGATGCCTCTTCCACTGGTGCCGGGGATTCACCAGAATGCTGCGTCCCTAGTTGTCGCAACGGATGGCAAAACAAAAACCCTTCTGTACACTGGCATTGTGGCGGGCGTGTTGGTGGCATTCGGGGTAGTCGGATGGGGGTACCCCGGGGTGTTTAAGAAAGAAGCATCATCAGTAGGGATGGGCACAGGTTTGTCTGACAAAAAGAATAAGTCCTCCAGCCCGACTAAAGGAAAATCCGGCTCTATGAGTTTTGCCAAAACTGTGGAGCCCATTTTTCGCAAGCATAGTTGTTACAACTGCCATAATTCCAAAGAGAGCAACAAAGTAGAGGCAGATTTGGATTTTAGCATTCGCAATTCCTTGAAGCCTTTTCTTTCCCCGAACCAAAAAGGCAATCCGGCCACCACTCCGTTGATCCTCGCCCTCACTGCCACCGCTGCAGATGGCCGTCCCATGCCCCCCAAAGGCCCGCGTGTCAATGATGCGGAATTGGAGATAATTAAGAAATGGATTGTTTCTGGATGGGGAGAGTAAGTCCCCTTCAGCTGTAGTTGAGGGCTAAGGGAAAACCACTCTTCAAGTGAATCACTTATTTGATAGCTTTTCCAATTGTTGCCGTAACGGTTCCAAGTCGGGATCCGCCGCGGCGGCGTTTTTTACGGCGTTGGAATCCACTTCCAACGCAGAGGCAAGCTCCTCGGCGGCTTCGTGGATGCGGCCCATTTGCGCGAGGTAACAGGCAAGGTTGTATGGGATGACCCATTGATCAGGAAAACTGCCGCGCACGTGATACAGCGAATCAAAGGCCTCCTCTGTGCGCTCCAATTCATGCAGGGCGAATGAGCGATGAATCCAACCACCGGGGCGTTCGGGGGCGTGTTGCACCAAAAGGTCGGCCGCCTTCACGCAGGCGGGCCAGTTTTGTTCGCTAGCTAAGAGCAGCCAACTGATCTCCAGCACATCTGGATGATTCAACCAGCGGGCTGGGATTTGCTCCAGCTCGGCCCGCGCTTCGTCGGGGTTGCTCAATTCTAGCCAGCCCTCCGCGGCGCGGAGGTGATGCCGGTCAGCTGGTTTGAGCGTGCTCATGGTACTGTAAAATCTACTGTGATTTGTAATTGATTCTGTTCGACGGTCAAAGTTTGTTCGGTTAAGGTGTACTAACACCTCACCTGAGACAATATACTCTAAAATCACGAATTATGCAAAATAGCAATGAACCCACCTTCCGTGAAAATGTTGATCGAATGTTCGACCGCGCCGCCGCCACGCTCGATTTGCCAATGGGTTTGGCCGATCAAATCCGTACCTGCAATGGGGTGTATCAGGTAAAATTTGGCGTCGAATTGCGCGGTGGTTATCAAGTCATCACCGGTTGGCGCGCGGTGCACAGCGAGCATCAACTGCCCGTGAAGGGAGGCATTCGCTACGCCTATTTTGCAAACCAAGAGGAAGTTGAGGCACTCGCGGCGTTGATGAGTTACAAGTGTGCGATTGTAGATGTACCCTTCGGTGGCTCCAAAGGTGCGCTGCGCATTCGCCCAAAAGATTATACCGAGGAGGAGCTTGAACACATTACCCGCCGATTCACTTCCGAGTTGGCCAAGCGCGGTCTCATTAACCCAGGTCTTAACGTGCCCGCGCCGGATATGGGCACTGGCGAACGCGAGATGGCGTGGATGGCTGATGAGTACCGTCAACTTTTCCCCAATGACATAAATGGCTTCGGCTGCGTGACCGGCAAACCGGTTTCAATGGGCGGCATCCTTGGTCGGACCGAGGCCACCGGCCGCGGCGTGCAGTATGGCATGCGTGAATTTTTCCGCCATCCGGACGATGTGAAATCTGCCGGGCTCACCGGTGATCTCGGTGGCAAAACAATGGTCGTGCAGGGACTCGGCAACGTGGGTTATCACGCCTCCAAATTTTTCAGCGAAGAGGATGGCGTGAAAATCACCGCCGTCATCGAACGCGATGGCGCGGTGATTAATGACGATGGCCTAAACATTGAGAAGCTCTATCAACACAAGCTCGACACCGGCGGCGTGAAAGGGTTTGCCGGCGCACAACACGTGGAAGACGGCGCACCTATTTTGGAAAAAGAATGTGACATTCTTTTGCCCGCCGCGATGGAAGGCCAAATCACCCGCGAAAATGCCGACCGCATCAAAGCCAAAATAATCGCCGAAGCCGCGAACGGCCCCGTGACTTTTAATGCTGATCAGTCCCTCCGTGAACGCGGCGTGGTAATTGTTCCTGATGCCTATCTCAATGCCGGTGGTGTGACTGTCTCGTATTTCGAATGGATCAAAAACCTGTCACACATTCGCTTCGGCCGAATGGAACGCCGCTACGAAGAAGCCAAGGGCCGCGCCCTTGTTGAAGCCATCGAGGAAGCCATAGGCAAAAAAGTCAGTGATAGCATCACACAAAGGCTAATCCAGGGCGCCGACGAACTCACTCTCGTCCGCTCAGGCCTAGATGACACGATGCGTGAATCCTACAACACCATCGCAGAAATTTACCGCACTCGCGACAACGTGGAAGACCTCCGCACCGCTGCTTTCGTCCTCGCCATCGAAAAAATCGCCCACAGCTACAGCAGTATGGAGCTTTAGGAAAACGATCGGTTGGATTATTTTTGAAATCTCCAAAGGTGCCCGGCAGTGCGGATGAATAGCGCCCCATCGGCGACTGCGGGCGAGGCAAGCGTGCGCTCCCCGAGATCATTTTTTGAGAGAACTGAGAACTTTCTTCCCGCCGCCAACACCGTCACCACGCCCGCTTCGTTGGCGAAATATAATTTTCCGTCGGCGTAAATAGGCGAGGCCGAATGGGCTCCGCCGATGCGTTCGCTCCAAATCACTTTGCCGGTTTTGGCCTCCACGCAACTGCCGATGCCGCCATCGGAAACCATATAAAGCTCGTCGTCCACCAGTAACATGCTCGGCGTGTGTGGCGCCCCTTTGGTCAACACCCATCCCGCGTGCGATTTTGTCACATCGCCCTTGCCGCCGAGCTTCACCGCGATTGCCGTGGCGCGATCAAAGCCTGAGCTGAAATATACCATTCCGTGCCCCACCACCGGTCGCGGAATCACAGAGTAGCCGCTGTAAGTGGCCTTCCAAATTTCCAGGCCGGTATCTGGATCATACGCGCCAATCATATCGCTGCCTGGCAGCAACACTTGCGTGTCCGCGCCCATGCGCAACACCAAAGGCGTGCTAAAAGAAAATTTTCGCTTTGCATTTCCACTGCGTTTCACGCGCCAAACCTCATTGCCCTGCTTAGAATCAAGCGCTACCACAAACGGATCGCTCGAGCCATCACAGCTAAAAATCAACTTCCCATCCACCAAAACCGGCGTGCCGCCATTGCCGTGAACGGACGAATATTTTAGCGTCTCGTTTTTCCAAATCGTGTTCCCCTTCAGGTCGAGGCAAGCGGTGCCCATATGACCGAAGTGAACATAGATGCGATCGCCGTTCACAATCGGTGTGGGACTGGCTTGACTGTTCTTGCGATGCGTGCGCGAAGGCTTGGCCACGTTGATAAGTGGTCGATTCCAAACAAGCTGACCGGTTGCCGCATCTAGGCAAAGCGTATTAAGTGAAAAACCGGCGCCATGAGTGATGGCACTGGTGACGTAAATGCGGCCTTTCACAATCACCGGTGAACTCCAGCCCGCTCCGGGTACGGCAACTTTCCATTTGAGGTTTTTTGCGGGTCCAATTTGCGCCGGAAGCTTTGCGTTCAGCGAGTGCCCCTGTGCGCTTGGTCCACGGAATTCTGGCCAATCGGCGGCGAGGGCGGATAGTGTGAAAAGGGAAATGGATAGGGTGAAGGCGCGTTTCATCGGCGCGATTGTGGGGGGCTGCTAAGTGAGCGTCAAGGCGGAGCCTTTGGTTAAGCATTGTTTTTTATGCGTTTTTTTTGCAAGGTGCGTCTTAACGATGTCAGTTCTTCAAATTAAATCCACCGATCAGTGCCAGTACGACCTTGTTGCACTGGGGGAAATAATGCTCCGTCTGGATCCCGGCGAAGGTCGAGTGCGCACGGCGCGGCAGTTTTCCGCGTGGGAAGGCGGCGGCGAGTATAACGTGGCGCGCGGCTTACGGCGTTGCTTCGGCCTGCGCACGGCGGTGGTTTCGGCTTTTGCCGATAATGAAGTGGGGCGCTTGGTGGAGGATTTTATTCTGCAAGGAGGCGTGGCTGTGGACTATCTCCAATGGCGCGATTACGACGGCATCGGCCGCACAGTGCGTAATGGACTGAACTTTACCGAGCGCGGCTTTGGCATCCGTGGCGCGAAAGGTGTGCCGGATCGCGGGAACACTGCTGCGGCTCAGCTCAAAAAAGGCGACATCGATTGGCAGAAAATTTTTGGCGAAGACGGTGTGCGATGGTTTCACACGGGCGGAATTTTTGCCGCACTCAGCGATACCACGCCGGAAGTCGTCATCGAAGCCGTGCAAGCGGCCAAACAGCACGGCACGATTGTGTCGTATGATTTAAATTATCGTCCGAGTCTCTGGGAGGGCATCGGCGGCCATGCCAAGGCGCAGGAGATCAACCGCGAGATTGCCAAACACGTGGACGTGATGATCGGTAACGAAGAAGATTTCACCGCGTGTCTCGGCTTCGAGGTGGAAGGCGTTGACAAAAATATTTCAAAAATCGAAGTTGATGCCTTTAAGAAAATGATCGGCACTGCCGTGGAGGCGTTCCCGAACTTCAAGGTCACGGCCACCACATTGCGCGCCGTGCAAAGCGCAACCGTAAACGACTGGGGAGCAATCTGTTGGTCGGACGGCGATTTTTTTGAAGCCACAAATCGCAAAGGGTTGGAAATCTTAGACCGCGTGGGCGGCGGCGACAGTTTTGCTAGCGGTTTAATTTATGGGTTTCTCGCCACCGGTGATCCCCAACAAGCCGTGGAATACGGCGCAGCCCACGGCGCATTGGCAATGACCACGCCGGGCGACACTTCGATGGCGACTTTGGCCGAAGTGGAACGATTAATCGGCGGCGGGGGCGCGCGAGTGCAGCGTTAAACTATAAGGCCACAATTCCGCCCGTCTCAATCGACCGGCCCGCCGCTTCGCATAATTCCACAGAGCCTACACCGTCGGCGGCAGTGACGGTGCTTGGCGCGTTGCCTTGGCGGATGCAATTGGCGAAGTATGCGATTTGGCCGGCGTAGCCGTCCGGGGCATTGAGTTTTAGCGTTTCAGGTTCTTTGTCTTTCTCGAAAAGTTTCAGGCAATCCTTTTCGCGAGTGTTGTCGAAATCCGCCGTGGCGCGTTCGAAATTCACGGTGTATTCCATGCTGAACCCGAAGCCTTCGGCCATCGCCCAGCTGCCCTCAGCGGACACCGCCGCGCCACAGTCCACTTCATATTGCGCCAGTACGTGGTCAATCTCGCCGCTGACTTTGGAGTGGCCTTGGGCGTAAATGGATTTAGGTCCGCCAAAACAAAAGCGTACAAAATCCGCATCGTGAATATGCAAATCCAGCAACGCGCCGCCGGATTTCTTGCCATCGAGAAAAGTGGATTGCCCCCAAGCCGGGGCCTCGGCGACGCGGCGGAAGCGTGCGCTCAAAACGCGTCCGTAACGGCCATCGTCAATCGCCTCTTTTACCCACACCCATTCCGGCCAAAAACGCAGGCACATTGCGGGCATGAAAAACCCTTTGGCGTTTTGGGCGGCCGCGGCGATTTCTCGTGCTTCTTCGCCGGTACGGGCCAAAGGTTTTTCGCAGAGCACGTGCTTGCCGGAATCGAGCGCGGCTAGGGATTGTTCGCGATGCAGAAAAGTGGGCGTGGTGAGGTCGATGAGATCTATTGAATCATCGGCAAGTAATTCGTCGAGGCTGCGGTACGCAGCGATATGGGTCATATCGACATTCACCGGTTCATCGCTGCCCACGTTGCCATGGACGTCAGAAAAATCCCCATCGAGATGCCGTCCGCTTGGATTGCACAGTGCGGCAATTTCCACGCCGTCCACTTGTTGGTACGCGCGAATATGCGCCACTGCCATAAACCCCGTGCCCACTATCCCAACCCGAATTTTCTCCATCATAATTACCCCTGTTTCTTTTTCGGCCATCGCCGCAACCCGTGTTGAAACCATAGCCGCCAAACCATCCACACCGCTTCCCATGCGATGTGCCATGACATTTTCGAGGTGCCCTCGATGCGCTCGGTGAACACGATATTTTGTTCCGCCACGCGTAGGCCTTGTCGCCAGATTTTATGGGTCATTTCAATTTGAAAACTGTAGCCATTGGAGCGAACTGTAGTTAGATCCACACTTTCGAGTGCTTTACGCCGGAAACATTTGTAGCCGCCGGTGGGGTCGCTGAAGGGCATGCCGGTGATCCACTTCACATATTTGGCCGCGCCGAGGCTCAGCATTAATCGCCGCAACGGCCAGTTGTTTACGCGAATGCCGCCGCGATAGCGCGTGCCCAAAACGAGATCCGCCTCTGCGGCTGTCTCGATGAAGCGCGGGATGTCCGTAGGGTCATGGGAGAAATCGCCGTCCATTTCGAAAACAAATTCGTAGTCGCGTTCCAATGCCCACTCGAAGCCTGCACAGTAGGCTCGGCCGAGGCCGTTCTTTTGTTGGCGATGTAATATGTGCACGAATTGGTGCTTCTCGGAAAGTTCGTCAGCTAAGTCCCCGGTGCCGTCGGGGGAATTATCGTCCACCACCAGCAAGTCGACCGCCAGGTTGTCAAGCGCCTCGACGATGCCCGCAAGGTTGTCGCGTTCATTATACGTGGGCACAATGACGAGGGTTGAGTGGTCGGAATCCGGCACGCCGCAGAATTGCGGGAGAGAGGTGGCGGGGCAAGTTATTTAACCGGGATGGGCAACAATGTTTGCAATGGGCACTCAGTGCAGAGCGGATTGCGGGGTTTGCAATAGTGGTTTCCCACGACGACGAGTTGGGCGTGGAAGTCTTGCCAGTAATCAAGTTTAGCCGCGCCGCGTTTATGGCTCAGTGATTCTGTGCAGAGTAACTGTAGCTCATCATAATCCGCCTTGGTGTTGCACCAGCCGTGGCGTTCGAAGATGCGTTTGGTGTAGGCATCGATGACAAAGCTGGAATGACCGCCCGCGTAAAGAAGGATGCTGTCGGCGGTTTCGGGGCCGACGCCGTTGATGGCGAGCAAGCGGTTACGGACCGTTGTGGTGTCGCCCTTGAAAAACCGCTTGAGGCTTGCACCGTGATGCTCGACGACTGTGTCGACAAAGTTGCGCAGGCGTTTGGCTTTGATGTTGAAGTAACCGGCCGGCCGAATGAGTTGCGCGAGTTGATCGTGGGTGAGGGCGTGGATATTTTTTGGCGAAAGAACGCTGGCCGCCTTGAGGTTGGCGAGGGCAAGCTCCACATTTTTCCACGAAGTGTTTTGCGTGAGAATGGCACCAACGCAAATTTCAAAAGGCGAATCTGCCGGCCACCACTGAAGATGTCCGCGCGCGCGGTGCATCAGGCGATACGCTTGGCGGAGGGGTGGCATGGTGGTGGAAATTGGTATCTAATTTTTATACCAACAATTTCCGGCAGGCGGCTTGCAGGCGTTTCATTTGGGTGGCGGTTTTGGTTTCGAGGTAGCAGCGAATGACGGGCTCGGTACCGCTTGCTCGGAAGGCGACCCATTCGTTGTTGGGGAGGAGAAATTTGTAGCCGTCGGTAGTGATAAACTTTTCGACTTCGCTGCCTCCGATTTTATCTAGGCCTTTGGCGAGGCGTTTTAAGAGTGCGGCTTTTTTCTCAGGGTTGATCTGGATGTTGATGCGGTCGGTATAAAATTTCCCGATTTGTTTTTCTAGGAGCTTTAGAATTTGGCCGAGGGATTTTTTTTCGACGGCGACCAGTTCGGCCATTAAGAGACAGGCGAGGATGCCGTCCTTTTCGGGCACGTGGCCTTTGACGCTGAGGCCGCCACTTTCTTCGCCGCCGACGATGATGGGCTCGGATTCCATTAGCGCGCCGATGTATTTGAAGCCGACGGGGGTCTCGTGGAGCGGCACGCCGAGGTGGGCAGCAATGGCGTCAATCATGTGGCTGGTGGGCACGGTGCGTACGGCGGCACCGGTCCAGCGGCGGTTCTTTTTGAGGTGATAAAGAGTAAGGGCAAGGATTTGGTTGGGCGTGAGCCACGTGCCATCGCGGTCGACGATGCCAAAGCGATCGGCATCGCCATCAAGTCCGAGGGCGAGTTGGGCTTTGCCTGATTTGACGCAGGCGGCGGCATCAGCCATACCTTCAGCACTGGGCTCGGGCGGTTGGCCGCCGAAGAGTGGGTTGGGGTGCGGATGGAAGCGCGTGACTTTTACGCCAGCTTCTTCCAGTAAAATATCGAGATAACCCCGGCCCGCGCCGTACATCAGTTCGACGGCGATTTTCATTTTGGCCTCTTTGATGGCGTCGAAATCGACGAGTTGGCGGAGGCGGCGGAAGTATGCGGGGCGCGGGTCAATTTCTTTGCACTTAAAGGTGCCGATGACGGCGGCATCGAAAGTCCAGTTTTCTTTTTGGCGGCGGGTGATATTATTTTCGACTGCGTGCGTGGCCTCCATGGTGGCGGGGGCGCCGTTGGTGAGAGAAAATTTCAGGCCCTGCCACTCGGCGGGGTTATGGCTGGCGGTGAGGTTGATGCCGCCGGCGGCTTTGCGGGTGCGGATGGCATGGCTGATGACGGGCGTGGGGGTGTCGCGATCGCAGAGCAGGGGAGTGAGGCCATTGGCGGTGAGCACTTCGGCGGCGGCGAGGGCGAAGTCGCGGCCAAGGAATCGGGCGTCGTGACCGATTATTACGGTTGAGGACTTAGAGGGTTTTAAGTAATCGGCAATGCCTTGGGTGGCGATCCGGACTCGATCAAACGTGAAGTCGCGCGCGATGAGGCCGCGCCAACCGGAGGTTCCAAATTGGATGGGGCCGGCGTTGGGCACTAGCGTTTCCAGTCGAAGGCGTTTTTCTTGACGGCATATATATAACCAACGAGCAAGATGCCGATGAACGAAATCATGGAGCCGAAGATGAGTGGGGCGTTGGTCGCCAGCATATCTTTATAAACCACGGCCCACGGGAAGAGGAAAATCACTTCGATGTCGAATAGGATGAAGAGCATCGCCACGAGATAAAACTTCACCGACATCCGCGGGGCGCCTTCGCCTTCGGCGGGCATGCCGCATTCGTAGGGGGTGTCCTTGGTGGGATTGGTGTCGGCGCGTTTACCGATGAGTTTTGAGAGAACGAGGTTGCCGGCGGCAAAAGCCACGGCCACGCCCAGCAGAATCAGTACCGGCAGGTATTGTTGTAATTGCCCGTCCACAAACAACTATTAGGCACGGTTTGGCGTGGCGTCCAGCGCAATCGCCATTTGCGGCTTGCATTTAGGGCGTAGATTACCAACATTCGCCGCCCGTGGAACCTGCAGAAACACATCCGGATCGGCTCATCGACTTTTGGGAATGGCTGGTGGAAAACCGAAGGCAGGTGATTTTGGCAATCTTCATCGCCGTTGGCGCGGTGTTGATTGTTTATACCCAACGGCTTAATTCGCAAATGGCGGAGGAGTCCGCCAGCGAGGATGTGTTGGCGGCAATGGACCCCGACCGATTTTCCACGGACAAGGTGAATTCCGAGTCCACAAAATCCGAGAGATTTGCCGAAGTTGTGGCGAACCATCCCGACACCGCGGGCGCAAGTAACGCAAAGTTTTTGCAAGCAAGTGCGCTGTTTGATGAAGGGAAATTTACGGAGGCCGAGGCTGTCTTTAGCGCCTATGCCTCGGAAAACCCGCTGAGTCCATTGGTCGCCGCCGCGGCTTTGGGGCAGGCGTCGTGCAAAGCTTCTCTGAATGTGAATGATCCCGGTGCGGCTGCGGCATACGAAGCCGTGCGCAGTCAACACGCCGGCACGGCCGAGGCAGTTCAGGCCACACTCGCGCTGGGTCGTATGGCGATGGCTAAGAAGAATATGTCCAAAGCGCGCAAATTATTCACAGAGGTTTCCACCAATCGCGTTTCACAAATTTGGGCTTCCAGCGCCAGTGACTTGTTGAGGCAACTGGCACCCGCCGAGAGTCAGTAGATTCGGCTGTTGCGGCGTTGGTTGGCGTTGAATAACTCGGCCTTGACTCGAGGCTGCGCATTCCCTTTTCTTTATCCACGCCACGGTTGTGGTGTTTGCCGTAAGGAGGCAAAAAATCGCTCAACGCGTGACACAAGGAAAATGCCAATGGCTGAAGTAACAGGTAATCCATCAAACCCACCCATCGAATATCGCGCCGCGCCCGTGGAGTCCGCACAACAGCCGGTCGCGTGGCCGGCCACACAAACGGCACCCGCGGCAGAGGACACCGCGAATGCGCCTATTGTGAAGCAAGTCCTGTCGGAATTCATTGGCACTTTTGCACTCGTGTTCGTGGCGGTCACCACGGTGTATTGGTTCGCTGTGGATTTTGTGGCCATCGCGATTGCCAGCGCGCTGATTGTGGCGTTGATGGTGGGGGTGCTCGCGCGTTTTGGCAGTGGTCAGTTTAACCCCGCGGTCACGCTGGGACTCGTGCTCGGTGGACGGCTGAAGTTTACACGTGCGCTTGTCATTATTCCTGTGCAACTGGTCGCTGCAATTCTGGCGTCGTTGATGCTTGTCAATTTTCTTGGCCAAACGGAATTGCTACAATGGAGTTATCCCAAAGTGACCGCGCCTGAGCCTGGCGCGCCGGTAGGTGGGCTGGCGCCCAATGCAGGGCAGCCGGAATTTGGTTTGCGAACACCAGTGGAAGCGGGCACGCCGCGTATCCCAGAGCGCCTGGAAGTTCCCGAGCCCATTGGTCGTGCCCAGCCGCGTCCGGTGCCCGGATCACAGCGGGTATCCATTCTTCAAGCCATCGTGCTGGAAGCGGTGCTGACCTTTTTCTGGGGCATGGCGGCTTTTGCCGGATTACGCCGTGGCGCGCATCCCTTGCTCGGCCCGGTGCTCATTGGTGCTGCTGTGGCAGTGGGTATTCTGACCGCGGGCATTCTTACCGGAGGTGCAATGAATCCCGCACGGGCATTCGGCCCTGCGCTGGCATCGGGCACATGGACCAATCAGATGGTTTACTGGATCGGCCCCATGATCGGCGGCGCGCTGGCGGGGGTCATCTGTGGCCACTTCCTGTTCAATGACGAGGATGAATCTTCAGATGCGCCGGCTTATCCGGCCTGTTAATTAACCTGCGCCAAGATTGCCCCGGTTGCGGCCGGGGCTTTCTTTTTATCATGAATGAACCAATCGAGGTCGCGGCGGGATTGGTCTTTCGCAAAGGTCGTCTGCTCATCACGCAACGTCTCGCGGGCGGGCACTTGGCGGGGCTATGGGAATTCCCTGGTGGCAAACGTGAAACTGGCGAAGGTATGCCCGATTGCCTCCAGCGCGAATTGGCCGAAGAGTTGGGAATCACTGTGGCCGTTGGGCAATGCGTCGAAACCCTAACCCATTCGTATCCTGAAAAAACCGTGCGGTTGGAATTTTATTTATGTGAACTCACTGATGGAGAACCCGTCGGCCTTGATGGCCAAGAACTTGCATGGGTGACCGTGGATGCGTTGGATGCTTATGAATTCCCTGCCGCTGATGCTCGTTTGCTTGAGCGCTTGAAAACGGAAACCCTTTGGTGGGAGTAATTAGTTGGGAAAATGGTCGGGGTGGTGAGACTCGAACTCACGACCTCGTCGTCCCGAACGACGCGCGCTACCAGGCTGCGCTACACCCCGACTCAAAATATTTCGAAATCCAAAAGGGCGGGCATTTAAGCGTATTTCATCCCGAATGCAACGCGTTTTTTACAGTAACAACAAAATTTGGTAACAACCGAGCTAGCAATTGACCGCGCGCAAAATTGGAGTACATTGAATGAGTCGCCCAGAAGCGGCCAAATATATGCAACGCAACCTGATCATTTTAGTTTTAGGAATGCTGCTCTTTGACGGTTGGCAGGAAGCCGCCGCATCGCAGGCTCCGTGGCGCATGGGGCTGCGATTAAACAACCAACAGGCCCGCCGTGGTTTTGCGCTGCTGCCCTTTGCACGCGGTGTGCCGATTATCCCCGTGCAACAATGGGCACCTACCAACAATCCCGCGCTCCTCTCCACCAATCGCGCTGTATTGCCGGAAACCCTTCGAGTATTGTTCCTCGGCAACGCGCTCACCGCCGGTCATAACATGCCTGAGGTGCTCACCCGCATGAGTCGAACTGGCAAACTCAAAATAAAGGCCACCATGCGCGCGCCGTACGGCTTCACCCTCGAAAACCACATGGCCGATATTTCCAGTCGCACAAACATTTCGTTCACCATTCAGGATCCGCTTACGTTTACCAACCGCCTTACTTGGCATGCCGTCATTCTACAGGAGCACAGCCTCGTGCCGGTGTACGGTTGGCAGCGGCTGCTCAACTCCGTGCAGCGACTCGATGGAGCGGCGCAAACCGCCCGCACTCAAACGGCGCTCTTCATGCCGCAATCACGGGCGGATTCCATTTTTTCGGAAGCTGAATTTCTGGACCGCTCCGAGGGCGCCTATCGATTGGCGGCGCAACGCAACGGAAATCTCCCGGTTATCCCCGGCGGCCGCGCGTGGCAGATGGTGGAAATGCGAGGTGACAACAGCATTCAATTGCGCGAGCGCGACGGCCAGTTGCCCACCGCCCATGGCGCTTATTTGAATGCGTGTGTGATGTATGCTTTTTTGACATGGCAAACTCCGCTCGGCCTTTCCAATGGCGGGCTCCACCAAATCAATGAGCGGGACGCGGAATATCTGCAGCGGATTGCGTGGGAGCTGTTTGTGTCGCGCCGCGCGGGGGTGCCGTTTTAGGTGCGGCGAAGGTCGGCCACGCATTCTACGTGCTGGGTTTGGGGGAACATATCCAACGCGGTGACGCTTTTTAATTCGTAACCCTGTTCACAAAGCCATTTCAAATCGCGCGCGAGCGTGGCCGGATGGCAGCTTACATAAATCACTTGGCGCGGGTTTGCGTTCGCGAGCATTTCGAGACCTTCTTTGTGTACGCCCTTGCGCGGGGGGTCGAGGATGAGCGTCGTATCCTCCGCCGGGAAACGCTCAAGCAAGGTATCCATTTGTTCCTCGGTTTTGCCTTGGATGAATTCGCCATTTTCAATTTCACGCGCGGCAAGATTTTTGCGGGCGGGTAGAATGCACTGTTTGTCGATGTCGATGCCCACAAATCCATCCACCAAATCGGCCATCGAAAGGCTAAAAAATCCGATGCCGCAGTAGGCATCCACGAGATATTTTGTGGGCGCATCGGCGAGGCGGCTGCGCACAGTTTCCACCAGTTTAGGAAGCAGTGAGAAGTTGTTTTGAAAAAATGAATCGCGGTGCATTTCCCAGTCATCGGGCATCATCCGCAGCACGACCTTTTGCATGTTGCGTGGCGGCGGATCTTCGCGCACTTGTTGCAACTGTTCATTGAGTGCCTCCTCGGCAATTTCGCAGCGTTCGAGGTCCACCACCAACCGGCTCTCCGCGCGCAGGAAACCGTAGATGGCTTTTTGCTGAAACTTATCCCATTGGCGGCGGATCATAATGCGGTTACGGTAGCCGTATGGGGCAGGGCAGGGGATGAGTTTGCCCACCACCTCGGGGGCAAATCCACCAACGCGCGCGAAGATATTGCGCACTTGCTCCAGCTTGATGCGTCCCTGCGCCTCATAATCGATGTGTTGATATTGGCATCCGCCGCATTCGCCGAAATATTGGCACTTGGGATCCACGCGATCGGGGGAGGGGGTGATGATTTGCAGCAACCGCGCGCGAGCAAAATCGCTTTTGCGCTCTGTGATTTCCACCAACGCCAATTCGCCGACAATCACAAAAGGCACGAACACAACAAATCCGTCCACCTTGCCAACCCCATCGCCGCCAAAAGCCATGTCGGCAATTTCCACTTCCAGCCGGTCACCGACATTGAACGAAACTAAATTTTCAGATGTCTCCTCCATTAATGATTTTTCCTAACGTGTTCACGCAGCAGATCACGGCCAAAATCGCCTTTGAAATCGCGCCATGTGGCGTGCACGTGATTGGCACCATTTGCCGTGTTGGCATATTCTAATAAAAAGCTCGGTCCTTGCACGCGATAATAGTGCGGCTCAAACTGTTTCGTGCTGCCGGCCCATGCGAACCGAATGGTTGCCAGTCCGCCCTTTTGAATTTTTGCCCAGTCTTCCTTCGCCACGACGGCGCGATGGCGGTTAATGTATTCCTTAATTAACGCGATCAGCAGCTTCTGGTTGGCCTCACTCAAATCACTATACGCAACGCCGGTTTGCTCCAATGCGTTGACGGTTGGCAGGGCGGCAGTGAGAACGTCGCGCGGCGCCTTGTCGGCGATCACGGCCTTCTTTTTTTGTTTTTCACCTAAGGAGAGCCGCAGCTTTCGGGCTAGGTTTTCCTCAACCTTTAACGCTACCAACTGCCGTCCCGGACCAAAATTAGAAACCGCTGGATTGCTGCCCCAAAAGGACGGCACAACTGTCAACTTGCCATTCACGATCGTGTAATTCAGCGAAAGATGATGCCCTTCAAAGCGCCAACCCCATGCGCCTTTGTCGCTGGGTTTGCCAAACACCAGCACATGATACGCCTCCGAGTCGCGGACAAATCGACGCTCCTTGCCTTCCAGAACAAAAAGGATGTCCTCGAGAAACATAATGTTGCGAACCTTTGTGTTACCGCCCTCACTAAGCACGGTCTTGAGGAGCGCATGAGTCAACTTGCGTTGAGGGCCGGTCATCTCCTTGATTTGCAATCCCTTACGATGGCCGCCCTTGAGCATTTCTGCAGGAATAAAATGCCAGTACGTCCGTGCATCACCATCGAAGGTGAAGGTTGCCTTTAGCTTTTGTTTTTCATCAAGGCTGGCAAGCAGGGTGTTTGCGGCTTGTGCCATATCCGTGGATACGCTTGCGGCCCGCGTGTTTGAGGCCAAAATCATTGCGGTGATGAGGCCAAATAGTTTTGCGAATTTCATGGGCCGCCGATTGTCTCCATAGGGCCGGGAATGACAAGCAGATTGCACCCGAGCGCTCAAGCCGCTAGGGTTTGCCGCGTGAAATTGCTTTTCATCGGTGACATCGTCGGCAAACCCGGTCGCCACGCGGTGCGTGGGTTAGTGCCGAGACTGCGCGATCGCCACGGGCTCGATCTGGTGATTGCCAATGGGGAGAACGCCGTGGGCGGCAACGGCATCAATCGTGAGAAGGCGACGGAAATTTTTGATGCGGGCGTGGACATTATGACTTGTGGTGACCACCTTTGGGATCAGCGCGAGGTGATCGAGTTGCTAGACAGCGAGCCGCGTTTTGTACGTCCAACAAATTATCCTGCCGGCACGCCGGGTCAAGGCAGCGCATTATTTGAGCGCGCCGGACTGCCCTCCGTGGGGATTATCAATGCTCAGGGTCGCACGTTCATGCGTGGGGAAATGGAAAACCCATTTCGAATGGTGGCAGAGGAAGTGAAAAAGCTGACACCCATCGCGCCGGTTATTTTTGTGGATTTCCATGCGGAAGCTACCAGTGAAAAGATTGCAATGGGCCGCATGCTGGATGGTGATGTGAGCGCGGTGGTGGGCACGCACACGCACGTTCAAACAGCGGATGAAACAATTTTTCCTGGCGGCACGGCGTTTCTTTGTGATGCAGGATTCACAGGGCCGCATGATGGCGTGATCGGGCGCGAATGGGAACCGGTGGTGCATCGTTTTCTCACCAGTCAACCGCACCGTTTTCCGGTGGCCAAAGGTCGGGTATTGTTACAAGGTGTAATTATTGAGATCGATGGAGCCACGGGCAAAGCCATTGCGATCGAACGTGTCAGCGAAGCGCTTTAGTTTGTGTCACAGTGCCACGTTCCGTGCTTCTAAATGTGCCGGTTTTCTGTCAGACTTCTCTGCCCATGAAATCAATGACCGGCTACGGGCGCGGCGAGGCAGCGCGCAATGGTGTCAAACTAACAGTGGAAATCAGCACGGTGAACCGCAAGCAGGCGGAACTATCACTGTATCTCCCCCGTGAGTTAGATGCGCTGGAAAGCCGGGCTCGGGATGAAATCAATGCGCGGATTTCGCGGGGCCGTATTGTGGCGCGTGTGGGGTTGTCCGCCACTAATGGGGATGGATCCGGTGTGAAACTCGATGCCGACCTCGCCAAACGGTATGCGCGCGAATATCGTAAGTTGGCCAAGGAGCTTAAACTGAAGGACGACTTGGGGATTGATACTATTTTGCGCGCGCCCGGAGTGTTGAAACAGACTGATGAGGGGTTGGACGTGGAAAGTTTGTGGTCGACACTGCGCAAGGCAGTCCGTGATGCGCTTGGGGAATTGTTGACGATGCGCACTTGCGAGGGAGGAAATTTAAAAAAGGATTTACAGCAACGTATTGGCACAATGCAAAAGGCGGTGAAGAAGATCTCGAAGCTTGCGCCCTCCACTGTGAAGCGGCATCGCGATCAGTTGCACGAACGTCTGGCCGCCGCCGGATTGGAGTTGGGTAAGGGCGATGATGAGCGCTTGCTGAAAGAAGTGGCGATGTTCGCTGACCGCATCGACATTACCGAGGAACTTACGCGACTGGAAAGCCACTTTGGACAATTCGCCGATTCAGCAAAAGCGAAGGGGCCTGTGGGGCGTACTTTGGATTTTCTTTCACAGGAAATGAACCGCGAGATCAACACCATCGGCTCAAAGGCAAACGACGCATCGGTTTCACGGTTGGTGGTCACGCTCAAAAGCGAGTTGGAAAAATTTCGTGAGCAGGTTCAAAACGTGGAGTGATGGCGGTCGACACTCAACCGGTGCTACTTGTGCTCTCCGGCCCATCGGGTGTTGGGAAAACCACAGTGGCGCAACGATTGCTGGCCAATAATGAATCACTCGCCCGAGTGGTCACCTGCACTACCCGCGCCCCACGCAAAGGCGAGGTGGACGGCGAAGCTTATCATTTTTTGAATGTAGAGGAATTTGAGCGTCGCGTGGCGGCCGGTGAGTTTTTGGAGCACGCCGAAGTTTACGGTCAAGGCTACGGCACTATGAAATCCGCAGTGACTGAGGCATTGTCGGCGCGGCGAGATGTGATAGTGGTGAATGACGTGCAGGGCGCGCTGACTTTTAGCAGTATGGCTCGAAAGGATTCGGCGTTAGCAAAAGCATTGACCACCGTTTTTATTGTGGCTGAAAATGCGGAGGCGTTGCGGGAGCGGCTGGAATCGCGCGGTGAGGATACGCCGGAGGTGATTGCCGAACGGCTTGCGGTTGCGGAAGCGGAAATGGTACAGCAGGGAAAATTTGATCACGTGGTGGTGAGCGGTACACGCGAGGCGGATGCGCGTGCATTGCAGGATATTTATATGATCGCAAAAAGCTAATGGCTGAAACCAAAACAATTGTGCTGGGAGTGACCGGCTCCATCGCCGCCCACAAGGCGGTTGATGTGTGCAGTTTGCTGGCGAAATCCGGAGCAAGTGTTCAGGTAGTGATGACGCGTGACGCGCAGGAATTCGTGACGCCGCTTCCATTCAAAACACTCTCGCGCAATCCGGTGGTCACCAGCCTTTATGATGAAGAGGATGGATGGCGACCCACGCACATTCGACTGGCGGATGAGGCAGCTTTGTTGCTCATCGCACCCGCCACGGCCAATAGTCTCGCCAAGCTTGCTCACGGACAGGCGGACGATGCACTGGGCTGCATTGCGTTGGCGTTGAATCCTGATGCAAAAATGATGATTGCCCCCGCGATGAATGGTAAAATGTGGAGTCATCCCGCCACGCAGGCAAATGTGGCGTTACTGCGGGAACGCGGCGCGCAATTCATTGGTCCGGCCGAAGGCGATCTCGCCTGTGGGTATGAAGGCTTTGGTAGACTGGAACCCACCGAGTCCATCGTGGAAGCGGTCTTGCAGTCGGTGGGGCTCTCGTCGTAAAACCTCCGTTTCCCGATGTCAGCGATCGAAAATATTAAGCGCTTTTTCAGGCTCATTAGCACCTCGTCCATTGACCCGGACGAGCAGTACGGGCGGTTGAAGCTGATGGAGCGCGACCTTGGTGTGCCGATCAAGGTTTTCGTGCTGGCCATCACGGCCTACTTCCTTTTTTTTACCGATGAATTTAAAGGCACGCAGTGGTTGGATGTGGCGTTAGAACCGGTGCAGGAATTTTTCATGGGCTATGTCCTCGTCAACGTGGGGGCGATTGCGTTTCTGTTATTTTTTAACCGTTGGCCGTTGCGTGTGGTCCACTGGGTGACGCTGGTAATGACTTTTGTAGACGCCATGGTGGTGTCGGCATTGGTGGTCATCACCGGCGGGCTCGATAGCATGGTGTATTATGTTTTTGTGGTGCTCATCATTCGTAACGCGATTAGCATTCCCATTCCCGCGACTCAGATTTCAATTAATCTGCTCACCACCGCGGGCTATGCGGCAGCCATTTTCGTCTGGAAAGGCTGGTTCTCACAGGCCACCGGTTTGGATGATGACTTAAGCGGAGTGTTTCCGGGCCCCGCCACCATGGAGCAGGTGACTCAGGCAAACACCTTGGAGCAGGATCAATATGAAAGCGCTTTATTTGTGATTCGTGTATTCTTTCTCGTGTTGATGACGGCGCTGTGTTACGGCGTGCAGGTGTTGTTTGATCGTGATCAAATTTCCCAACGGGAATCGCGGGAGTATACTTTGCGACGGGAGCAATTGCGTTCCACTGGGCGCCTCGCCGCGGAAATTGCGCATCGTCTTAAAAATCCTCTTTCGATAATCAACAATGCAGCATTTTCCATGCAGAGGCATTTGGTCGGGCAGGATGCAAATGCAACTAAACAGCTCGACATGATTCGTAGCGAGGTGGATCGCTCGGATATGATTTTAACGGAGTTGATGGGGTACGCGCGGCTTTCGGAAGGACGGGTGGAGCGACTTAGTGTGAAGGATGAAATGCGTTTTTCTATTGAGGATGCATTTCCGGCTGCATCCAACTTTGAAATCACGCTTAAGGAGCAGATTTCAGATGCACTGCCGCCACTCATGATGCAGCGTGCTCATTTGCGTGAGATTCTTGTGAACGTGCTTGTGAATGCCCGTGAGGCAACGCCTACGGGAGGCGTTATTGAAATTTCATGCCAACCCTCGCCTAATTATGCGATTGAGATCCGGGTAAAGGACGGTGGGGTGGGTGTGCCAGACGATCAGATTGCGCGCATCTTTGAGGCATATTTTACCACCAAAGAAAAAGGAACCGGCCTAGGGCTCGCCATAGTAAAGCAAAATACCGAGCTGTACGGTGGCCAAATCCGCGTGGATTCGGAGCTTGGAACCGGCACTGAATTTATCCTAACCTTCCCTACCCGAGCCCTTTAACGACGCCCAATTATGAAGCCAAACCTCCCGCCGGTCCTAGTAGTTGATGATGAGCCAAACATGCGCGAGACCGTGCGTGAGATGCTCAGCGACGATGGCTTTGCTGTGGAGTTGGCGGAGTCGGCCGAAGAGGCCATCAAGATGATGGCTGCGCCTGAGGCAGAATTTTTCATGGTGATCACTGATGGTCGCCTTGGCGGTATGAGCGGCTACGATCTCATCCGCACGATGGCCAAGGATCACCCCAATCTGCAGGTCATTCTTATCACGGCCTTTGCCACTCCCAAACTCGCGGTCGAAGCCATTCAAGCCGGCGCAGCGGATTACCTTTCCAAACCATTTGCGCCTGAGGAATTGCTGCACGCGGTGGAACGCTGTCGCGATCATTTTGAACTCAGCGCGGAAAACAAAACGTTACGTGCGCGGTCACGCGGCAGTGAGATTTACGAGGTAGACCAGATCGTCGGCGAGTCGCCCCAGATGGTGGAGCTACGCCAGTTCATTCGAACCGTAGGCCCCACAGATTCCACCGTGCTCATCCTCGGCGAAAGCGGCACTGGCAAAGAGCTCGTTGCCGGATCTATCCACTCTCTTAGTCAGAGAAATGATAAAAACTACATTCGCCTCAACTGTGCCGCCATTCCCGAAACCCTTTTGGAGAGCGAACTCTTCGGGCACGAAAAAGGTGCCTTCACCGGCGCGCTTCGCACCAAGCTCGGTCGTGTGGAAGAAGCGGATGGAGGCACTATTTTTCTAGATGAGATTGGCGACATGAGCCGGCCATTACAGGCCAAATTACTGCGTTTTCTCGAGGATGGCTCGTTCACGCGGGTGGGGGGAAACGAGGAGAAGCGAGTTGACGTACGGATTATTTCAGCGACCAACCGTGATATCGTGACGGCCATCAAAGAAAAGGATTTTCGTGAAGATTTATATCATCGCCTAAACGTGATGAAGTTTCGTCCGCCACCTCTGCGTGAACGTGGCGATGACGTGGTGCAGTTGGCTAAACATTTCCTCGATCAAAACTGCAAAAATATGGGCCGCGGCGAGCTGCGACTTTCCAAGGAAGCTTCAAAAAAACTGCTTAGCCACAATTGGCCCGGTAATGTGCGCGAATTGCGTAATGTAATGGAACGTGCAGCTATTCTTGAACAAACCGATGAAGTGCAGCCTGCAAGTCTGCCCGATTTTGAAATGGAAATGCGCCTTCGGGAATCCGATGACAACGGCGTTGAAATCAATTTTGACCTCGGCTTTGCCGAGGCGGTGGCGGACTTTGAGCGCCGAATGATCACCACTGCCCTCGAGCGAAACCAATACACTGTGAACCGAAGCGCAGAGATGCTGAAGATGACCCGCCATTCTCTTCGGTATCGCATGCAGCAGCTTGGCCTTTCCAACTCCGGCGGAACCAGTGGTGACGACGGCGACAGCGAATAATCGCGCCGCCCTGGAGGCCAGTCAGGCCATCACGCGCCGCAGTGCCTCCAACCTGGCTCTCGCCTTTGTGGCGCTCGACAGGCGACGACGGCTTGCCATGAGTGCGCTCTACGCTTTCTGTCGGCAAATCGATGATGTTGCTGATGAGGAAACCCAACCTCGTGAACAACGCGCCTCCACATTACAGGATTGGCGCGAAGACGTTCAACGCGCTTGCGAGGGCGGCGAGCCACGCATTCAAGTCAATCAGGCGTTGCAACCGGTCATCGAACAATATGCTCTCAAGTTTGAGCATTTTGATGAACTCATTCGAGGGATGGAAATGGATCTCGAACAGGATCGTTTTGAAACTCTCGATGATCTCGATCGCTATTGCTATCGTGCTGCCTCTGTCGTGGGCCTGTTAAGCATTGAAATTTTTGGCTACCGCGATGACGCCTGTCAGGAATATGCCGTGAACCTTGGAAAAGCCCTGCAACTCACCAACATCCTGCGCGACGTGGGCAACGATGCCGGCCGCGGCCGTATTTATATGCCTGTGGCCGAGATGAAAAAATACGGCGTGGACCCTCAGTCTTTGTTGGATTTAAAATATTCCGCAGCTTTTCACAACCTTGCTGCCGACATCGCCGTGCGCGCGCGCGGCCATTATCAGTTGGCATCCGATCTGTTACCAAATGCCGACCGTCGTGCTATGGTTGCCGCCGAAGCCATGGGCGCAGTGTACTGGCGCTTGCTGCGCCGGATGGAGGATTGCAAGTTTCGCGTGCTCGATCCGCGTCCCACACGTCTTGGTCGCCTTCATAAATTGACGCTTGTCTTCGGAACATGGTGGCGCATCAAAACCGGATCCACTCGGCCGAATTATGGCTGTGATTGATTTGGTGATGGATTTCCACTAATCATTTCCCGTGCAAATTCAATTCACCAAAATGAACGGCGCGGGAAATGACTTCGTGCTGATCGATAACCGCGATGGCAGCGTGTCGCTCAGCCGTGAACAAATCGCTAAACTTTGCCATCGCCAACGCGGCGTGGGCGCCGATGGGCTCATTTTTCTAAAGAACGCCGAAGGTGATGGCGATTGGGCATGGGATTTTTACAATGCCGATGGCAGCGATGCCGAAATGTGTGGCAACGGCGCGCGGTGTTTTGCTAGTTACATCCAGCACACCATCGGGGCGGAAGGGGAGTTGAGTTTTGAAACCGCTTGTGGCCTCATCCGCGCCACCATTGGAGACACCACCGTGACGGTGAACCTAACCGACCCCCACAGCCTTGCACTCAACCAAACGATTGCAATGAACAATGGCAATCAAACGGTGCATTCGCTAAATACTGGTGTCCCGCACGCGGTGTTATTTGTGGAAGATGCTGACGTCGCGATGGTTGCCAGTCTCGGTGAAGAGATCCGATTTCATGATCACTTCGCGCCGGCGGGCACCAATGTGAATTTCGTGCAAATCTTGTCGCCCGCACACATCCGTGTGCGGACCTACGAACGCGGCGTGGGGGAAACTCTGGCGTGTGGAACCGGCGTCTGCGCCAGTGCCATCATTGCTGCCCGACTCAATGATTGGCCTGCAAATGTGCAGGTGCAAGTTCTTGGAGGCGACACTCTAGGAGTTGTCTTTGCGAGCGATAGCGACGAATTCTCCAATGTCCAACTCACCGGCCCCGCGCAGTTTGTGTTTGAAGGTACGGCGATGGTGTAATGTGGAGTAGCACACCAAATCCCCTTGAGTCCATACCCATCCACCTGTTAGCGTCCGCACAGAAATGTTTACGGGAGTTTATACCGCACTGGTCACGCCTTTCAAAAAAGGGCGATTGGATGAGACTGCCTTCAAGAAACTCGTAGAGTTGCAGGTCAAAGGCGGCGTGGACGGCATTGTTCCCGTGGGCACCACCGGTGAATCACCCACGGTGGATTTCGAGGAACACGTGCGCATCATTGAGCTGGCGGTTTACTACGCCAAAGATCGCTGCAAAATCATCGCCGGCAGTGGCGCCAACTCCACGGAGGAAGCGGTTTACCTCACCAAGTCCGCCGAATACGCCGGCGCGGATGGCTCGCTGCAGGTCTGCCCCTATTACAACAAGCCTTCGCAGGACGGCCTCTACGCACACTTCAGTGAGATCGCCCATTCCACCAACTTGCCGATCGTTCTCTACAGTATTCCCGGCCGTTGCAACGTGGAAATCGCCGTGCCCACGGCAGTTCGCCTTGCGGCGGATTGTCCCAACATCGTTTGCATCAAGGAAGCTGGCGGCGATGTGGATCGCGTCAGTCAATTGCGCGCCGCATTGCCCAAACAATTCACCATCCTCAGTGGCGACGACGCCCTCACGTTGCCCTTTATGGCCGCCGGCGCGAAGGGTGTCATCAGTGTTTCCAGTAATCTCATTCCGCGGCAGCTCACCAAAATGGTGCACAGCTTTCTCAAAGGCGATGCCAAGGGTGCGCTGAAATTGCACGAAAAATATTATCCGCTGTTCAAAGATTTATTCATTGAAACAAACCCTGTCCCCGTCAAGGCCGCGTTGGCGATGAAAGGGTTGGTCAGCGAAGAATATCGCTTGCCGCTGGTGAAAATGAACCCCGACAACCGTCGAAAGCTTCGCGCCACACTCAAGGCGTGCGGCGTACTCAAATAAATTCATGGCCAAAATCATCATTCATGGTTCAAGAGGGCGCATGGGGCAAATGCTCGCCGCCTGCGGTGAGTCGATGGACGGCATCGATATCATTGCTGGCGTGGACGAAGGTGACGACCTGTCCGCCCTCATCGGCGACTGCGATGCGGTCATCGACTTCAGCCTGCACAGCGCCACCGCCGCCTGTGCCGCATTGTGCGCCAAGCATGCCAAAGCACTCGTCATTGGCACCACCGGCCATACAGATGAGGATAAAACCAAAATTCTGAATCACAAAACCGAAGTCCCAATCGTTTGGGCCAGCAATTATTCCACCGGCGTCAACACCCTGTTTTGGCTCACGCGCAAAGCTGCTGAAATTCTCGGTCCGGATTTTGATTTAGAAGTGGTGGAAATGCATCACCGTCATAAAGTCGATGCCCCCAGTGGCACAGCGGCCACGTTGGGTGAAATTTTGCTTGAAGTGCGTCAGCAACAAAAGGATGTCCTCCGCCACGGCCGTGAAGGCATCGTGGGCGCACGCACGGATGAAGAAATCGGCATGCATAGCCTACGTGGCGGCGATGTGGTGGGTGACCACACAGTCATATACGCCGGCGCTGGTGAACGCCTCGAGCTCACCCACAAAGCCGCCAGTCGTGAGACCTTCGCCAACGGCGCCCTTCGCGCTGCTCAATGGGCCATCACCAAGGATCCTGGCCTTTATAATATGCAGGATGTTTTGGGGCTGGAATGAGCACAGATATTCACGATGAACAGGATGAAAACATTCCTGAACATCTGTGTTTGATTTCTCTGGGTTCAAACCTTGGAGATTCCGCCGACAACATCAAACGTGCCTTTCGAGCGCTCCAGATTCACTCCCACCTCCCGATCCGTAAATCTTCGCTCTGGCAAAGCACTCCCGTGGATTGTCCTCCAGATTCGCCTGATTTCATCAATGCCGCAGCGGCGTTTGTGCCGTTGGAAAATGAAACCCCCGAGTCGCTGCTCCTCAAATTGCAGCAAATCGAAATCCAATTTGGTCGCCAACCCAAGACAGTCTTAAATGAGCCGCGCGCGCTTGATCTCGATCTCATCACTTTCAAAAATGAAATACATACATCAGAGTCGCTGACCCTTCCGCATCCGCGGTTTCATCAACGCCGCTTTGTGCTCGAGCCGTTGATGGAAATCACGCCGCACGCCATTCTCCCCGGCCAAACTCAAACCGTCGCCAAACTCCTCGCCGCCCTCGACACGGACGAAGCCCTGACTTTACACTCCGCTCATGGCTGACGACAACGTGCCCACTCCCCGCCGCTGGTATCGCGCCCTTGGTCCGTGCCTCATCACCGCTTGCGTCGTTATCGGCCCCGGCAGCATTCTTACTAGTTCAAAAGTCGGGGCTGAGAAAGGTTACAGCATGAGTTGGGTCGTGCTGGCTTCGGCGGTTTTCATGCTGACGTTTATTCAAATGGCCGCGCGGTTGGGCGTTGTGTCCAGGGAATCACCCGGACAGTTGCTGGCCGATCGCGCAGGACGTTGGCTTGCAGTTTTGATTGGTGTCTCCATTTTCTTCGTTGCCTCGGCTTTTCAATTTGGAAACAATCTTGGCGTTCATAGTGCCTTTGAGGCGTATTTTCAATTCGATTACATTGTGGTCGTTTTTAACGCGGCGGCCATCGCATTTCTATTTTTCTTTAAAAACTTATATCGCGCTTTAGAGAAATTAATGATGGGTTTCGTAGGGCTGATGCTGCTGGCGTTCGCTGCGAATTTATTGTTCGCCAAACCGAACCCCACCGAATGGGCACGTGGGTTGGTGCCGACCGGCATAGGCTCCCTTGATCTCACAGTGCTCGGCTTGGTGGGCACCACTTTTGCAATTGCTGCAGCATATTTTCAAATCTATCTAGTGCGCCAAAAGGGAATCCAACGCGAGGACTTGCCGTCGAGCCTCATCGATTCTCGCGTGGGCGTGCTGCTGATGGCAGCGATTACTCTGATGATTATGGGGACAGCCGCTGCCGCGCTCAAAGGGGTTAAGCTCAAGGAAGCTGCCGATGTAGCCATGCAATTGGGTCCGCTGTTTGGGGGTTGGAGTAAAGCACTGTTTTGTCTCGGACTTTTTTCTGCGGCGTACTCCTCGTTTATAATCAACTCGATGGTGGGCGGGTTTGTGCTTTCCGACGGTCTCGGGTTGGGCTGTGATCCAGAGGATAAATGGCCGCGTTATATGACAGCAGCGGTCTTGTTGATTGGTATGGGCGTGGCAATGTACGTGATTAAAACCGGTATCAAACCCATGACGGCCATCGTGATGGCGCAGGCGGTGACCGTGATTGTCGCGCCACTATTGGCCGCCGTTTTGTTGTGGTTGTGCAACCGCAAAGATATTATGGGCGAAGACCGTAATGGGCTTCTCATTAACACTCTTGGAGGTGTGGGGTTTATGCTGCTGCTGATTATGGCAGGAAATACCGCAGTTTATAAAGTATGGCCCAAAGTGAGTGCGTGGCTCGGGTGAGATGCAGTTTCCGCTTGTCGCAAACCCGCTTTGCGCGAATGGTTGCGCGGTGCCATCTGTGAAGATCACCGCCGAAACCATCCGGCAAATGAAAGGCCGGGAGCCCATCGCCGCGCTCACGGTTTACGATTATCCCATGACGCGTATGCTCGATGAATGCGGCGTGCCCCTC